>CABSEO010000062.1 GCA_902476665.1 uncultured Emergencia sp. | reverse complement strand
TCGAACTTGTTTTAAAAGCCATAAAAAACAGCGGTAGATTGAGCAGAAAATTGAGAATTCCTGCGATATCCACATTCCTTAAAAAAGGAGAAGGAGATATCATGAGTAAAAGACTTCTGATTATCTGCGCAATGCCAAGTAAACCACTGCTGAAAAGATCCAGAGGCACCAGAAAAAAATTAGTTCCCGCCGCAAATATCATTCCACCAAAAAACACAGTGATATATTTCCTGATTTCCTTCTTCGCAAATACATTTCCCATTCAGACACGTTCCTCCTAAAATCCTGTTTCTCCCTCTGTGCACAATTTCCTCTGGCGCACATTATATCTGATAAAACGAGAAACAAAGCTTTATAAAATGAAAAGTTCCATCTCATAAAGCTTCCATAAATGCATTGTATTACTTTTTAACAGGTTATTCAATATTTTTCTTCTGTTTCAGCGTTTCGCAATGTACTGCAAAACTGACAAAATAAGACAGCATGGATCCTTCTCCATACTGTCTTATAAAATTTCTTTACAGAGACTTCATCACGGACACCTGAGTCTTTCCATTCCCGATAGCTTCTCTTGCAATCTCAGCAATTTCTGCCATTCTTTCTTCATCCGGAGTCTTTATTTCAGACAGCTGATATTCTCTTCCCAGCTGACCGTATTTTACTTCCCCCAGATTATGATACGGGAGCAGTTCCAGCCCGCTGATCCCCAGCTCCGCCGCAAGGGCGGCAGTCCCGCCGATGTTCTCCCGGGAATCATTGATTCCGGGAATTACAGGAATTCTCACAGTAATATTATCATGCACCTTTGAAAGGTGTGTGAGATTTTCCAGAATCACTTTATTAGACACTCCTGTAATCTGCCTGTGAGTCTCATCATCCATATGTTTCACATCATAGAAAACCAAATCAAGGAACTCAGCTGTCTCCAGCAATTTCTCCCTGTCCGTAAATCCGGTGGTTTCAATGGCGGTATGAATTTCATTTTCCCGGCACATTTTCAGAATTTCTATTAAAAAGGGCTGCTGCATCAGTGGTTCTCCTCCAGAGAAAGTTACACCGCCACCAGAGGAATCGTAAAACGATTTATCTTTCAAGATCTCATGAAGCAGATCTTCTGCTGTATAATCTTCCCCCACCGTTTTCTTTGCATTGGTGCAGCATTCTTTTACACAGACCTCACAGAGATCGCACTGAGCCCGATCAGTAATTTCAAAAGGAGGCTCCTTTTCGATAATTCCCTTTGGACATACCTGTGCACAATAGCCGCATTTCACGCATCTTGACTGGAAACAGGCCACCTCTTTTTCCATTCGCTGACTTTCCGGGTTAGAGCACCACAGACAGTTCAACGGACACCCTTTGAAAAACACTGTAGTTCTGATCCCCGGTCCATCATGAATGGACATTTTCTGTATGTTAAAAACAGTTCCTTTCATCATCAGCTAATCTCACTCTCTAAATCAGCAGCAGCCGCATCCCACATTTCTGTGCGCAGTTCTGCCGATAATATTGTTCTGCACTTCTCTGTCCAGTTCGATAAAGTATGCAGAATAACCGGCAACTCTGACAAGAAGATTCTTGTAATCTTCCGGTGTTTCCTGTGCCGCTTCCAATGTGGCTGCATCAACTACATTGATCTGAATATGTTCACCGTTCATTGCAAAGTAGGACTTGATTACATTTCTCAGGATTTCTTTTCCTTCCTCACCCTGTACGATATTCGGATCAAACTTAATGTTGAACAGCGCACCGTTGTTGCAGTCGCTCTGATCGATAGATGCCACAGACTTAATTGTGGCAGTCGGAGATGTTACGTCACGTCCCACCATTGGCGATGCATTGTCAGATACCGGCTCTCCTGCCAGTCTTCCGTCAGGAGTCGCACCGATGGTCTTACCCTGGAGTACATTGAAGGAAGTGGACAGAATACAGTTTTCATAAGTACCGCCGCGGCTGTCACGATATTTAACCATTTCAGCGT
The DNA here is from genome assembly GCA_902476665.1 of uncultured Emergencia sp. GTDB lineage: Bacteria > Bacillota > Clostridia > Peptostreptococcales > Anaerovoracaceae > Senimuribacter. The sequence continues at coordinate 6,458 of CABSEO010000062.1, read as the reverse complement.
TATATGCGCGAATCATACGGTTAGCATAACCGTCAACTCTTTCTCTGTCATTTCCGTACTTGTCAACCTTGTTCAAGATGATATTACGCAGTCTTTCTTCGCCCTCAAAATTGTTCAGCAGAATCTTGTTGAACTCGCTGGCTTTCATCATTTTTTCCTGGAACACCACATAGTCGATAGCCTCCAGACAGTCAGCCCCGTTTGCCATTGCAACAAGGAACACGCCGGAACTGTTGTACAGCGCACCGCCTTCTTCCAGAGATTTACCTCTTGCAATACAATCTGTAACCAGAGCAGATGCATATCCTTTCGGTACATATAATGCATGCATAGCACATACTTTTGTGTACGCCTCACACATAATCTTTACAAAGTGCACAATCTGTTTATGAAGTGCTTCCTCAAAATCTTTAATGCTGGTAAAGGTATCTGGATCACCTGTTTTCAGGCCCATCTGACATTTAGCAACCGGATCATAACCATTGTTAAGAACCAGTTCAATGCACTTTGCTGCATTGACATAACCTACATTCGGTCTTCCGTCTGACTTACCCTGTACATAAGGTTCCACACAACCGTGAATTGTCCAGTCTCTTGAATCCTCTTCTGTTGCTCCCTTGTTCTTCAGTGCGTTGGCAATCATATTGTCATTATAGAATGCCGGAATCGCATATCCTTTCTGTACCATACCCAGAGCAACATCCATCAGTTCTTTCGGTGTATTGTCATTTACGCGCAGTGCCATGGTAGGCTGTACAGTCTTAACCAGATCCCATGCTCTGAATACAGCATAAGTCAATTCATTAGTCGCGTCTTTGCCATCTCTTGTCAATCCGCCAATAGCCATCTGCTGCCACATCGGATATGCGGCAAATGCCAGAGAATCAAAGCTGTCTCTCAGTTTCAGGATCTCTGTACATTTAATATACAGTGCTGCCAGCAGTTCTTCTGCATCTTCTGCAGCCATATCACCGTCGATAACGGATTTTTTGTAATAAGGATATAGATTCTGATCCAGTCTGCCGATAGCAATGGAGTGACCGTTATCCTCAATCTGAATGGTAAGCTGCAGGAACCATACAAACTGTACTGCTTCCCAGAAATCTCTCGGTTCATTTTCCGGCACATTGGAACATACATCAGCAATCTTCAGCAGCTCCGCTTTTCTTGCCGGATCTTCTTCTGTTTCAGCCAGTTTCAGTGCATGTGCAGAGAACTTATGTGCAAATCTGATCACTGCCTCACATGAAATGATGTTCGCATTCCAGAAATCAACCTTTGCACTGTCTGCAGGCGTATGTACAGGAGTTTTTTCAATCATTTCCTTGGAGCGATTAATCAGTCCTCTCAGACCTGTAGGCAAAATTCTCGGATAATCCGGAGAAATATGTCCCATACCTGTGGTTCTTGCGCCTACGGATAATACTCCGCAATCCTGTGCCTTCAGCACGTAGGAATCCAGTGCTGCGGTAGACTGCAGATCAAAGGTGTTCTCTCCCCAGCTTTCCAGAATTGGAATCAATTCTGCTTTTGTTTCGGCCGGTACCACAATCGGGTCTGTTCCTCGAACAGGGAACATATCGATTTCATCGATGACCCATTTTGCTCCAAACTCAGGGAATACCGGAACCCCTCTGACTCTTCTGGTCTGGCTGCCTACGATCAGCTCGCCATCCTGCATATTTGGCTCCATATTGTCAAGAATATATGCGAAAGCATGGGCCCTGCGCAATACCGGCGTACAGTTTGCATATTTCTCATAAGCTTCTGTTACAAGTCTGGCTCTCTCTGTGTCCAGCTGTGGCTTAGAATTCTTTAAGCGATCATTCATCATATCGATTCTGGCTTTGTTCATTTTCCTTCTCCTTTAATTTCTTTCAGATTTCCCCTGCGGGACAGTGAAATTTCAATATATTTCAACATAATAAAAAAGTATGATTTATCTTCATAGTAAATCATACTTTAAACCAGTAAAAAACGGTAGCGGTTAAATGTCACGTTCATGTTGACGAACCGTATCATTTCATATATTCCTTTACACATCTGATGAAACGTCTCACCGAAGGAGAGATTTCCTCTTTTGCTTTCACCGCAAAGCCAATACTTCGATTCAGTGCCACATCCACAGGCCTGTATTCCACCTCAAAGGAATTTACCGCATAAGAAGCAATCAGTTTCGGAATTAGAGCCACAAATCCATTTGACTCCACCATGCGAATTGCCATGAAATCCGAATTGGTGGTATAACCCGCTTCATAGTCACTGATATCCAGATACTGCAGAATCTTGACAATATCCTGATCCAGTCCTTTATGTGATCTGAAAAGCAGCACTCTGTGCTGAAAAAGCTTTTCTACAGGTATCACCTCATATTCGCACAGTCCATGTTCTTTTGGCAGCAGCGCTACATATTCATCTCTGATTTCCCAGAACCAGTGAAAACGATGATAGGGCTGCCGGCTGAACAGTCCTACATCGATAATCCCTCTATTCAGCCACTCTTCCAGTCGTTCTATACTCTGCTCTTCCAGCACCTCAACCTGAATTTTCGGATAAGCTTCGGCAAAATGTCTCAGAATATCAGGCATGACTACAAAGGCTGTGGTTGGAAAGCATCCGATTCTGATAGTACCTTTTTCGATACCGTTAATCAGGGAAATTTCCTGCTCCAGCATCTCATTTTCCCGGATTAGTTTTCGAATCATGGGCAGCAGTGTTTCCCCTTCCGGTGTGAGGGAAATGCCTTTATTGTTTCTTTTAATTACCTGAAATCCCAGCTCTGCTTCCATGCTGTTCAGCATCTTGGAAATTCCAGAATGGGTATATCCCAGATCATAGCTCACATTGTTAATGCTTCCTCGTTCTATTACTTTCAGAAGGACTTCATATTTCTTCAGATCCATGTTTTTTCTCCTTTGAAAACCCCACACCATACTTGCTTTATTTTATCATACCTTACCCATAAAATAAATATGGGAAAAGAGCCGCGGTAAAAACTGCGGCTCTTGTATATGTCAGACTTTCAAGTCTTGCTTACGCTTCCCTGATTGCTTTTTTCTTTGCTTTTTCTTTACTGTTATAGAATACGCCGATACCGGTCCACGCCAGAATCAGTGCAACCACCGGTGTAGCCAGACCCAGGAAACAGTACGGCAGGGTATGATAATGTTGCGACACCCAGAGTGCTCGCCATATACATACCGTTGGAGTTCCATGGAATCAATGCGGCACACATTGTTCCTGTGTCCTCCAGAGATCTGGATAATACTTTTCTGTCAATATCAAGATCGTCATATGCCGGTGCAAACAGTTTGGAGTTAATCAGCATGGAGCTTTCAAGAGAACCTGTCAGTGCCTGCATCATGAAAGAAGATGCCAATGTTGCAGTAATCAGTGAACCTGCTCTCTTTGTAACGCCGGCAATCTTAGCAAGAACTGTGCGCAGAACGCCGGTCACATCCAGAATATTACCCAGAATGCAGGCGAAGAAATACAGGGCTACAGTCCACAGCATGCTGGAAATACCGCCTCTGTTCAGCAGTGTATCAATATCAGCGACACCTGATTCTATGCTGAATCCGTTATACATGATATTGCAGATGTCCACAAAGGAGGTTCCCTGCAGAATCATTGCCATGGCAGCACCAAGGAGTGAAGATACCACCAGTCCCGGAATTGCAGGTGCCTTCTTGATAACTACTACCAGCAGCACCACAATCGGCAGCAGACAAACAGGACTTAGGTTAAAGTGCGCAGATAAATTATCCAGATACAGGTTAACGGTAGACGGATCTACTGTTCCCTTTGATACAGTGGTGAATCCTAATATTCCATATAAAACAATTGCAATGATGTAAGAAGGTACTGTCGTCCAGAGCATGGAACCCATATGGGAGAACAGTGAAACACCGGACATGGCAGATGCCAGATTAGTCGTATCAGAGAAAGGTGACATTTTATCTCCGAAATATGATCCGGACACAACGGCACCGGCAGTAAACGCCGGATTGATTCCGAGTCCTGCTCCAATTCCCATGAAGGCAATACCTACTGTACCTGCTGAAGACCAGGAACTTCCGCAGGCAATTGACATAAAGGAGCATGCCAGACACGCACAAATCAGAAAGATCTTCGGATCAATAATCTCAAGTCCGATATATATAATATACGGGATAGTTCCTGATGCGATCCACGTTGCGATAACAGCTCCGATCAGCAGCAGGATAAAGGTGGCGATGAGCATACTGTAAACGCCGTCCATCATCATCTTCTGAACATCATCCCATTTAAAGCCAAGATACATGGCATAGCCGCTTGCAACGATAATGGCAAACAGCAGCGCAATACGAATATCAATATTCAGCCAGAGCAGACTGGCCATGAGAATGGCCACAACGATAACCATGATAGAAATCGCTGCCATAAAAGTTGGAGTTTTAATTTTCTTTTCCATCGATTTCTCTCCTCACAACAATTGATTAACAATAATAATTTCTGACGACAAAAACAAATCTTCCTGCTCATGAGTTTGAGCGTGTGTGCACATCCAACTTATTTGTTGTCTGACAACATTATAACAATGATTGTATTTTCTGAAAACATGCCTTTTGGCAAGGTGACTTGGACAAAATGTCACACCTGCAGTCTCACCAGTAATTTATACCATAAAATCATTGAAAATTCAATATTTAATAAAATTCCAATATTATCCACATGTAAATGAGAAAAAAAATCTTTTATTTTTTTAGTTGTTGTTTAACATCAATGCAAAAGCCGTTTGACAACAAAAACTCCAATTGCTATAATATTCATAAAATATGGACCATCTACTACATTGCGAGGACACACTCATGGAAAAAACAGAACTACTGAGGAAGCTTGCGGCTCCTCAATTCAAAACCCAGTCGGATTCTCTGGCTGACAGAATCAAAAATATGATCACCAATGAAGAACTGGAAAAAGGGTTCTCTTTTCCCAACGAAAACGAATTCTGCAAAATTCTTAACGTAAGCAGAGGCACGCTTCGGGACGCCTACAAAAAACTGGATACTCAGGGGTTTATTGAGCGGACCAAGCATGGAACATTTGTCAAATGCAAAGACACCATTGCCATGCAGGGTAATTTCTCTGCCAGTCTTGAACTGGCGTCCAGACTGGAAATGATGGAATTCATCTGTGCCTTTGAACCTGAAGCAGCTTCTCTTGCTGTTCAGAAAATCGATTCTGCCGGTCTCGAACAGCTGAAAAGTCTTATGGAAAAGTGCGAAGAATGTGCTCATGATCAAAGCGCCCTCAATGAAGCAAATTACAAATTTCATGAATTTATCCGCCTTCAGACCAAGAACGCACTGATCATCAGCGCATTATCGGCATATTACGATATCTTCAGCAAACAAATCCTGACTATGATTTACGATCTGCTTAAACACAATGTGGATGATTTCACCAATCAGGCCCTGCAGCAGCATCGTCAGCTTTTTGATGCCTTCTGCCGAAGAGACTCTGAAGCGGCACGCAAAATCTCCTATGATCATCTGCAAGCCGATCTCCAGGTCTATGAAAAACTTTATACAGGCTCATACAAAAATATATAAAAAATAAAATGGAGGAATTTAAAATGCTTGATTTAAAAACAGTAAAAATCGGTTTTATCGGTTACGGAAATATGGCCGGCGCTACAGGAGCGGGCCTGATGCTTTCAGGCGCAGTCAGACCGGATCAGATTTATGCCTGCGCAAAAGATTACAATAAACTGTGCGGTAAAGCAGCAGCTCAGGGTATTCACGCCTGTGAATCCGCACTTGAGGTGTCAGAAGCCTGCGATGTGATTTTTATCGGCGTAAAGCCTTACATGGTAGAAGACGTTATGACTCCGTTAAAAGAGGCTGTAAAAGATAAAATTGTCATTTCTCTCGCTGCCAATATCTATTGTGACACACTCTCCAAAATCATGCCGGATGCCCATTGCGTCGCCACAGCACCAAACACGCCTGTTTCCGTATGTGAAGGGATATTTATCTGCGAAGATGAAAATACACTCACTGACGAAGAAAAAGTTTTCGTTCAGGAGCTGCTGGAAAATCTGGGACTTTTCCTGTGGCTGGACAAAGGCCATATGGGAATCGCCGGTGTCATTGCCGGCTGTTCACCGGCTTTTGTCTCCATGTTTATGGAAGCTCTCGGTGATGCTGGCTGCAGACACGGACTGACAAGACCGGTGGTTTATAAACTGATTGCTCAGATGCTAACCGGTACAGGTAAAATGGCTTTAACTTCCGGCTCTCATCCCGGACAGATGAAAGATGCTGTATGCTCACCGGGAGGAACAACGATTGCCGGTGTTGCTGCCCTGGAGAAAAACGGATTCAGATTTGCCGTCATTGATGCCATCGATCAGGTTCAGAACAAAGTAAAAGGTATCATTTAACACCAGTTTTTTCTCCATTCACAAAGGGGGG
>CABSEO010000061.1 GCA_902476665.1 uncultured Emergencia sp. | reverse complement strand
AAGAAGCTCCTTTACAGGCAGATATGGCAGTCCTGGCAATCGGCGTAACACCGGCCACCCATCTGGCTGAATCTGCCGGTCTCAGACTGGGCATGAAGAAAACCATTGCGGTCAATGAGCGAATGGAAACTTCTGTTCCGGATATTTACGCCGTGGGAGATGCGGTACAGGTAAAGCACTATATTACAGAAAAAAATGCGGTGATTTCACTGGCTGGCCCTGCTAACAAACAGGGCCGCATCGCTGCTGACAATATTTGCGGAAAAGAAAGTGTCTACCATGGCGCTCAGGGTTCTTCTGTCATTAAAATTTTCGATCTGACAGCCGCATCAACCGGAATTAATGAAACGGCAGCAAGACAGGCAGGTATCAAATATGATAAGATATATCTGTCTCCCGCAAATCATGCCGGCTATTATCCCGGCGGCAGAATCATGTCTATGAAAATTCTCTTTGAAAAGGAAACATACAGACTGCTGGGAGCACAAATCGTCGGTTATGAGGGAGTTGACAAGAGAATTGACGTGCTGTCTGTAGCCATGCGTGCCGGACTTTCCGCACTTGATCTGACAGAACTGGATTTAGCCTACGCACCTCCATATGCTTCGGCAAAGGATCCGGTCAATATGGCCGGTTTCATCATAGAAAACATAGCAGACGGCAGACTCAAGCAGTTCTATCCGGAAGATGTGGATTCACTGCCCCGTGACAACAGCATCACAATTCTGGATGTCCGCACAGATGAGGAATATGAGCTGGGACATGTAAAAGGCTCCTGTCATATTCCGGTAGATAGTCTGCGAGAACGAATCGATGAAATCGATCTGACAAAACCACTTTATATTATCTGCCAGAGCGGTCTCCGCAGCTATCTGGCCTGCTGTATTCTGAATCAGTATGGCGCTGACTGTTACAATCTCTCCGGAGGATACCGCTTTTATCAGACATCCGTCAGAGAACAGCAATCAGCTGAAGATCTCCTTCCTTGCGGTCTTGAACAGAAAATATAAACAGGCGGCAGGAGGATACCCCATTCATGGCTATACAGTATGACCGGCATTACGAGGGTATACAGAAGACAACACCGGTTTCTTCAAAGTATTTCATCAATTACAACATTTTTCAGGATTTTTCTGACTTTCTCTCTGAAAAATCAAAAGGCGCAATAATAAAATGACGGAAAAAGCTTTCATCAGCATTTTCCGTCATTTTCTGCTTTCTTCTTGTACAACGATCTTTTTCCATTAACACGGCAGTTTCTTTATCATGACAGTGGCTTTCTAACACTTTCCACAGATTTTTGACAAACCATCTTCATCAAGTATTTCTACAACACCCCTCGACAGTGATACCAGTCCCTCTCCTTTAAAGTACCTCAGCATTCGAGTTACCACCTCTCTGGCTGTACCCAGATGTGCAGCAATTTTTTCATGAGTAATCTGAAGCAGACAAGTCCCTTCAATCCTGCTCTCTTCCAGCAGGAACTCTGCCAGCCGTCTGTCAAAGCTCTGCCACATGATCCGTTCGATAAGCCACATTACCTCAGAAAACCTGCTGGCCATAATCTGATTGGTATAATTAGCCAGAGGTGCTGACTCTTCCATCACTTTCGCATATACCTGAGGAGAAATAATCCACAACTCGGAATCCTTTTCTGCTTCTATAGTAATATCAAACTGTAGGCTGTTCATCATGCACGAGGCAGAGAACAGACAGATGTCTCGCTCGAACAACCGGTAAATCGTAATCTCTCTGCCGTCTTCTGACAGAATATAAGCCCTAAGCTGTCCGGAAAGGACCAAAAGAAGTCCCAGACATTCCTCCTCACCTCCCCGCAATAAGGTATTCTTTTTGACCTATCTCATTGTGGCTGCATCCGACAGTATCTGCTGCTGTGATGGCGTCAGTTTATGCCATACAGGAAAATATTCCGCAAAATTCATAATCTTTTTCCTTTTCTGATTGCTTTTTTATTTTTTTGTTTTAGGTTTTCTATTAGCCTGACCTGTTATCAGTATATCTCAGTGCCATCTCTTACGCAAGAAAAACAAAAGTTGACGCACTGTTCCGTATATTATATAATTTTTGCAGTCTGCCAAGTGAGAAAGGAAGTGAATTTTCTTTACATGATTTATGACTGTATTATCGTCGGCGGAGGCGCTGCCGGTCTGTTCTGCAGTGCGGTTTTTCCGACAGATTATAAAATAAAAGGTCTGATTCTGGAGAAATCAGGCCATCCCGGCACCAAGCTTCTGATGAGTGGAGGCGGACAGTGCAATGTTACCCATAATGGTTCTATCAAAGATTTTATTCAGAAATACGATAAAAACGGAGGTAAAATCAGAAGCTGTCTATACAAATACAACAATCGGCATCTGATGGAATTTCTCCATCAGGGCGGTGTTCCCACTGTTGCCAGAACGGACGGAAAAGTCTTTCCCAAATCAATGAAAGCTTCAGATATCCTGCATCTGCTGCTGAAAAAGTCTGCTGAAAACGGATTTGAACTGCTATGCAACACACCTGTCACATCATTGAAGAAATTTGTGTCTCAGATGCCGGTCGATTCGCTCAGCGGAAACAGCCCTGCTGTTTCTCAGGACAAAGATGCAGTCCTTCTTCAAGATTCATCGTGTTCTTCCCCAATCGTCTGGCAAGTCCATACCTCAAAAGGAAGCTATCTCTGCCGTCATCTGATCGTCGCCACCGGAGGCTGTTCATATCCTTCCACCGGATCTGACGGATCCATGTTTCAGATTCTGCATCGGGATCTGGGAATCCGGCTGATTCCGCCCCGCCCTGCTCTGACACCTGTTTTTGCAGAAAACTATCCTTATGGTCACCTTTCCGGCATTTCTTTTCCAAAGGCGGAACTTCAGGTGTTCAGCGGAACAAGTGGAAAAAAACTGGTACAGGGCTGCGGGCCGCTGCTTCTGACCCATGAAAACTTTTCCGGTCCTTTAATTTTGAATTTTTCAAAAGATATTACAAAAGATGATAAAATTGTGTTAAACTATTTATATCCATGTGATAAAAAGATGGTGCTGGACAAACTAAACAAAGCAGTAAAAAACAATAAAGCTGCGCTGACAACTATCGTTAGTCAAGAATTTGGTCTGCCGAAAAACTTTGTTGCTGCAGTAACATCAAAATCCGGCTCTTCCATAAAGACAATTGCAGCAAATTTAACAGAAGATACCTATACGGTCAAATCTTTGGGTGGTTTTCAGAAATCCATGGTTACTGCAGGGGGCGTGGATCTCTCACAAATCAACTGTAAAACCATGGAGTATAAAAATTCCCCTCAGCTTTATATTATTGGCGAAGCTCTGGATGTGAACGGAGAAACCGGTGGATACAATCTTCAGTTCGGCCTGCGCAGCAGCTGCTGCTGTACAGGATCACTTTTAAAACCGAGAAAAACAGAACAGGAGGACAAAATGCGAATAACAAAGAAAGGACGTCTGATTTCAATCTGCACAGTTCTAATCTTGACGCTGGTACTTATGTGGGTTCCGTTAGATGATACCTATGCTGTAATGAAAGAAGTGGAAAAGCCTCAGACCACCACTACTTTCTCTTCCAGCAATACCTTTGAGGATGATTACTGCAAAGCTTCGGTCAAGGGCAAAACCATGACCATCAACTTCAGAACCATGATTCCAAGCTGTGAATTCAGAATTGCAGTTTACGGTGTTGTTCCCAAAACCGGCTATACCGATCTGGGGATTTATGTACCTGCAGAATATAAAGGAACTTCTTCCATAGGAAGACCCATTTACGGCTTTCAGTACACTATTGATTTTTCCAAGCTGGACATCGATGACGGCCAATATTTTCTCTATCTTTCCAGCATTGAAAACCCGGGAGATACCTACGAAACAGCTCCCAACAGCGGTGGACTGTATAAAAATCTGGCTTTCAGCCTGAAAAACGATTCTCCAAAAATTTTCAGATATGACGACGTCATTGCGGAAAATAACCGAGTACAGGCAATTGGTGAAGATTACGATCCCAGCTGGTATCTGGATGAATATCTGGAGGATATCCGCTTTACACTGAAAATTCCTGTGACTACTATTTATGAGGATATGACCGCCAGCAAAATCAGCTTTATGCGCCGCATGTCCGATCAGATTACCGCCGGTGCCTCGAATGATTATGACAAGCTTTTAAAGATCTATGAGTATGTCACCAGCGAATTTTATTACGATTCTGTAGCGTTTTCTACCCATTCCTACCAGTATGCAAATCCATACAACAACCTATATCATCACGTATACAAAATTCCAAGCGAGAACAGTGATAATCAGGGACGAGTAGCCACAACCTGTCAGGGTTATTCTGCTATCTTCCTTTCTTTGGCAAGAGCACAGGGAATTCCAACCAGATTTGTGTATGGGCATAGAGCCACATCACCTACCAACAACTGGGAAACAGAAAAAAATATCGGTGTTAAGGATCACTGGTGGGTAGAGTCTTATGTGAATGGACGCTGGATTTTCATTGATCCGACTATCGGAACAAACAACAAGTATAATAAAAACACAGGCATCTGGCAGTACTTCGGTCTGACCAACTACACCTACTTTGATCCGTCCGACGAACAGATTGCCGTATCCCACATTTATCATAATATATACCCTGATAAACGATGGGGATATCTAATTACAGATGAATCGGAAATCTCTGCAATCAGTGCATTTCTTGAGGCAAAAACAGACGGTGTCAAAAACGGCACCATACTGAACGCGGCATACAACATCAATGATATGACCACCTGGGGTGATGGTACAAAATCTCACTTCATGGGCAATGGCTACGGCAACACAACGCAGATTCAGTGGAGCTACAGAGGATTTACAGGAGATGTGGACTTCTCCGGATTCAAAAAGCTGCGGCTCGTCTCTATGCATCATAATAATCTGGAAAACGTGGATTTGCGGAACTGTCCGTCTCTGGAAAACGTTTATCTGTATAATAACAACCTCCAGTCGGTCAATCTTGAAAATGATAAAAACCTTCAGTTTGCCAGCATCACCACCGATAACAGCCTGAAAGACGCCTGGCTGTATGCCAATAACAAGAATATCTATATTCATGCAGAAGATCATGGAAGTTTCCAGCTGAAATATGATGTGACAAAGAAAAACAAAGTTGAACTGCAGTTTAAGGCTGATATCGGCTACAAAGCCGGCGGCCTTTACAACGGAAACGGAAAAAAGCTGACTTCCTCCACTTCGGGTTATTCCATGAATCCGGGCTGGTACAACTATGAGCTCAGATTTGTTCTGGATCCTGACAGCTATGTCTACTATCTGTATGAGGGCAGAAACACATCCTCTGTCAAACCTTATACAAAAGCAGTACAGCAAAGGCTGAAAACTCTTGGCTACTACGACGGTGAAATCGATGGTGTTTTCGACGAGCAGCTTGCTTCTGTGGTCATTGATTTCCAGCGTGTAAATACCATCAGCCGCACCGGAAACGTTGGGGAAAACACATGGGAAATTCTTTTCAGCACCAGTGCAAAAAAGCGTCCGTCTGATGAAATTCTTCAGCAGATTGAAAACTTTAACAATCAGAGTGTAACTACAGATGCTGAAGTCACAGAAGGAAAAGTTGTTATCACCTGGGAACTTACAGATCCGGAGGGGCCGCAGCCTACAGGCTATCAGATCTGGAAATCCACCAGGTCAGACAGTGGATTCAAAAAAATCGGTTCTACTAAGAATTTCAAGTTCACCAACACATCCAATCTGAAAAAAGGAACCAGATATTATTATAAAGTGAGAGGTTATAAGTCCATTAACGGCAAGATTTACTATACCGCCTATGACAGGTTTGATCTGAATGCAAAGTAAGAAAAGTACACGTAGACAAAAATCCGCAACAGATGTTGCGGATTTTTTATTGCCCGGGACATTCCATAAGTGAAAGCACTGGCACATCAATATTACTGATTTTTACTGTTTTTTTCACCGGCACCCGTTTTATCAAAGAAGTATCCAAGTACAAAAGAATTAGGCAAAATAGCCGCAATCACTGACAGTGTCGGGCTCTCGGTCATAAGAAATACACTAATCCCTAATATAAGTGTCAGTGCTGGTAACAAAAATCTCATCATCTCATCATCTCATCCTCCCCATGTTATCATTGACTCTGAGCATGTTTTTCATTATTATAATTTTCTAACTAATTTTAACTCCAAATTATATTCACGTCAATATGTATAGTTTTAAAATCTGTTATATTCACATTATTAAAATTCTTATTTTGGACAATGGTAATCAAAACGCCATAACCACCTTCACAGGTGATTATGGCGTTTCCGGTAATACAGCTATTATTCTATTTCTTCACAGTCGTCCAGATCTACAGGTACAATGATATTTTCCGCATCAGCCAGCTTATCTTCTGCCACATACAGATCAATAGCATTGCTTGCAGCAGCGCCACCAATGAGGATTTCCATGTAGTTTCCTGCGCCTTCATACTTTCGGATGCAGGCAATACCCTCTCCCCGTAGTTTGGACTCCAGAATATCCGCTTCCATAGCGTCTGAGGCAGTAATGAGGTATACGCCGCCCCTCCAGTTTTCCTGTCTTTCTATCTTCTTAAACATATTAAACAGCCTTTGTCCTTACTTCTTCAACCAGTTTTTCAATAAATTCGTCAGCAGACATGGTGCCCAGTTCGCCGACTTTCGTGGAGCGGACAGACAAAGTCCCTGCTTCAGCTTCTCTCTCGCCGATAACGCAGATATAGGAAACTCTCTCATTTCTGGCTTCTCTCAGCTTATAGCCGATTTTTTCATTTCTCATGTCAAGCTCCACTCTCAGACCGGCTGCTTCACACTTTTCAGCGATTTCTTTCGCATAATCAGAGAATGCTTCTGCCACCGTTAAAAGCTTCACCTGTACCGGAGCCAGCCACAGCGGGAATTTCCCCGCAAAGTGTTCTGTCAGAATTCCGATGAAACGCTCGATAGAGCCGAAAATTACGCGGTGGATCATAATCGGTCTATGCTTTTCATTATCAGATCCTACATAGGTAAGATCAAATCTCTGCGGCATCTGCAAATCCAGCTGAATTGTTCCGCACTGCCAGGTTCTGCCGATGGAGTCTTCTAGATGGAAGTCCAGTTTTGGACCGTAAAAAGCACCGTCTCCTTCATTGACCACATAAGGAGCACCAATTTCTTCCATAGCCTGACGAAGTGCATCTTCAGCCATATTCCATTCTTCATCGGTACCCATAGAATCCTCAGGTCTTGTGGAAAGCTCAATATGATATTTGAATCCGAACATATTGTAAACGTCGTCGATGAACTTTGCAACACCTACAATTTCATCTTTAATCTGTTCCGGCAACATGAAAATATGGGCATCATCCTGTGTAAAGGTTCTCACTCTCATCAGCCCGTGAAGCGCACCGGAAAGCTCATGTCTGTGCACCTGTCCCAGTTCACCCATTCTGATCGGAAGATCTCTGTAGGACCACACCTTTCTCTTTTAGCAGAGCATGGAGCCCGGACAGTTCATCGGCTTAATTGCAAAATCTGCATCGTCGATTTTAGTAAAGTACATGTTATCTTTGTAATGATCCCAGTGACCGGATGTTCTCCAAAGCTGTTCGTTTAAAATAAGCGGAGTCTTAATCTCCTGATATCCTCTTTTTCTGTGCTCACTTCTCCAGAAATTTTCCAGCTCGTTTCTAAGAATCATGCCCTTTGGCATAAAGAACGGGAAGCCCGGACCTTCTTCAAAGATAGCGAACAGATCCATCTCTTTTCCTATCTTTCTGTGATCTCTTTTCTTGGCTTCTTCCAGACCGTTGATATACTCATCCAGTTCCTCCTGACTTGGGAAACAGGTGCCGTAAATTCTCTGCAGCATTTTGTTATGCTCATCGCCTCTCCAGTAAGCACCTGCAACACTCATCAGTTTTACAGCCTTAATCTGTCCTGTGGATTCCATATGAGGACCCGCACATAAATCCACAAAATCGCCTTGTTTGTAGAAAGAAATCACTGCGTCTTCCGGCAGATCATTGATCAGCTCTACCTTGTAGTCCTCATTTCTTTCTTTCATGTACTGAAGGGCTTCTTCTCTAGGCAGTTCAAATCTTTCCAGCTTATAGTTGGCCTGAATTATCTTTTTCATCTCCTTCTGTATTTTCAGAAGGTCCTGATCTGACAGTTTGTGTTCCATATCGATGTCGTAATAAAATCCGTTATCGATAGCCGGTCCGATTGCCAGTTTTGCGTCTGGCCACAGATGTTTAACTGCCTGTGCCATAATGTGGGAAGTTGTATGTCTATATTTCAGTTTGATATCTTCATCTTCAAAGTTGATTTTTTCCTTTGCCATTTTTCTGTTCTCCTTTTCAATGATTTTCCAAATTAGTCAGAAGCACCTTCATCAGGTGTTACCGGAGGTTCTGTTCCTCCACCGGAGCCACTGCCTGAACCACTTCCGCTTC
>CABSEO010000060.1 GCA_902476665.1 uncultured Emergencia sp. | reverse complement strand
TATTCCCCAGTTCAAATCTGGGTGTCGCCTCCATAACGATGGGGTATCGCCAAGCGGTAAGGCAATGGATTCTGATTCCATCATGCGCAGGTTCGAATCCTGCTACCCTAGCCAATTTAACGGATACAGTGTTTGTATCTGTTTTTTCTTTCTGAAAGAATCGCCTTTGACAGCGATTCTTTTTTCTATATAATTATGGAAAGGAAATACATATTTTTATAGTTGTGTTCATTGCAGAGAAAAGAGGTGACAGAGATGCATTTTACACAAAAAGAACTTATCCGTAAAGGCTGGTCAGCTGATAAGAAATACTATGTAACTGATGAGAATGGGGGACGGTATCTTCTGCGTATCTCCGATAAAGAGGAGCATGACAGGAAACTGTCTGAATTCAATAGGATGAAACAGGTAGCTGCTCTTGGTGTTCCTATGTGCCAGCCTATTGAATTTGGAATCTGTGATGAAGGTGTGTATTCTGTCCAGAGCTGGATTGACGGCGTAGATGCGGAGGAAGTGATTGAAACACTTTCAGATGTGGAGCAGTATCTCTATGGAAAGGAAGCAGGAAGTATTCTTAAGAGAATCCATACCATACCGGCTCCGGCAGATCAGGAAGACTGGGAAGTTTATTTTAACCGAAAGATGAATTACAAGATTCGAAACTATATGGAGTGTCCTTTGAAGTATGAGAATGGACAGGCTTTTATTGACTATATCAATGCCAACCGTCATCTGCTGAAAGGAAGGCCGCAGACCTATCAGCACGGTGATTACCACATCGGCAATATGATGATCGGCAGAGACGGGAAACTGTATATCATCGATTTTGATCGTAACGATTATGGTGATCCATGGGAAGAATTCAACCGCATCGTCTGGGGAGCCCAGAAATCTCCGCTTTTTGCTACCGGTATGGTAAATGGATACTTTGATGATGCTGTTCCGCAAAGATACTGGAGACTTCTGGCATTATACATATCCAGCAATACCCTCAGCTCCATATGCTGGGCTATTCCTTTCGGGGAAGAAAAGGTGGAGGCTATGCGCAGTCAGGCAGAAGAGGTGCTCCTGTGGTATGACAATATGAAAAATACTGTGCCGGTCTGGTATAAGGGCATTGTAAAAGCGGTTGACGGTAATTTATCCCTTATAATATAATAACAGAAAATATACTGTAAAGGAGATAGGGCAATGAAGCGAATCACCGCATTACTGCTGGTGCTTGTAATGGCATTCAGTCTTGCAGCCTGCGGAGGAGAAGCAAATACCAGTGATTCCCGGGTTCTGAAAGAAGAACTGGAGAGGGCCGTTACATATGGTATTGTATCAGAAAAGGAACTGGCCGACATGGATGAGACGGTTACTTATGGACAGTTCTGTGCGCTTCTCTCAAAAGTTGTGGCTATGCGTGGAGATGAATTTGTTTCAGAATGGGGGAAGGTTGCTGAGGCCGCACTTAAATCTCAGGAACCTGTACACAGGGATGACGCTCTGCTGGCAATGTTTGAGGCATCCAGAGTAATGGGCATAGAGAAGGATGAGAGTCTGTCAGCAGACTGGGAGGAACAGTTTACTGGTGAAGACTGGTGGAAGGGTATGTCCCGGGATTACGATCTGTTTCCTGACTGGCAGAAGCCTTATTCTGCCGACGATGACGGCAATGAGGGCTATAATCTGTTTCAGCATGCAGCCTGGCACTTTGAGACAGTACCCTCTGTTATCAGCGGACTGCTTCCTTTTGAGCCGCAGGAGGACATGACCTATGGCTTTGATCAGGATGTGAGCTTTGAAGATGCTGTACGGGCAGTGACCAGACTGGCAGAGTCCAATGCGATGATTCTAGCAGAGGATCCGAGCTATATTCCGGTAACTGAGGCGGGAAATTATGACAGCACCATTATTACCGATCAGCTGCTGTCGGAGGAATCTTCTCTTCCGGAGGTGAGTCAGGAGCAGCTTCCTTCCTCGTGGAAGGGCTTCGGACTGAGCAGCTGCAAGGATGGACGGCATATCTACCGCCATTTCAGAGAATCTGATGTGACTTTTCTTGCTGAAAACGGCTTCAATTTCCTTCGTGTCTTTTTCGGTTTCAACACACTTCGGTTTCCCGACTATCCTGAGGACGGACGTCTTGTCAACGAAAATGAGCTGAAAGAACTGGATCAGCTTGTGGCATGGGGCATAGAACATGGCGTGCATATTCAGATTTCCATGGGATTCTATCTGGATGAGAACGGTAACTGCAAACTTGATGATTCTCTGAATATGATGCCGGAAAATGATACACAGTGGTCTCTGGTCAGTGACTACTGGACCATGCTGGCACGTCGCTATGCGGGAATTTCCAGCAGATATCTCACTTTTGACTTAAGCAATGAGATTGAACCGCAAGGTGACCTTGATTATCAGGCGGAGAAGCTGCAGGAAATGGTATCTTCCATCAGAAAGACTGACGGCAACCGTGTACTGCTCCATTCCTTCCCGGGCAATCCAAACATTGAATGGATGGAAGTTACTGCTTCTCTCGGACTTGCCGTGGGGTGCCATCCTTACTACCCTATGAATATCACTACCGGAGACACAGGCTCAGGATCAGGTGCATATTTTGAGCCATGCTGGCCTATGCCGGTTCTGCCTGCCTGGCAAATTGCCACAGGACAGTCACCACTGACGCTGCAGGGAGAGATCAGCGAAGCGGAACTTTCCATTCATGTGGGAAAATCCGGTCCCGATGCCCGTTTAGAGGTGCTGGCTGACGGTGAATTAATAAAAGAATTTTCCATGCCTGAAAGCCTTCGGGAAGAAAACGGGGAATGCTGGTATGGCGAAGAGATGTTTACCTGCACGTTGCCGGAGGGCACCGGGGAGGCGCAGATCCGGGTTCGTGAGGAAGATGCCCATATCGATACGGTAATTGTGGAAGGCTCTGCCGGACAGACTACAGTGGTATTCAGCAGTGACCAGCCGGATGATCCTGAGCCGCTGCCGATTGTCATTCAGGAGGATGGAGGCTACAGCAATACAGAAAATACCACAGTGACCGGTGAGGATGTTTATCGCAAAGCCATTGCGCCTTATCGGGAAATTGCAGAGGAACACAATGTGGGCTTTGTGATTGGCGAGTTCGGTATCTTTGCCGGTGCTGACTGGGATATTGATGTGGTGACAGCCTATCAGAACACCATGCTGGAGATGTTTCAGAATGCGAACTGTATAATGGCGGGACTCATCTTCTGCTGAGAGAAGGCGTCCGGTCACAGTGGAGCGGCGCCACGGTGGAGGACGCAGGACTTGACCCGTCTGACGGTCCGTGTCTTGTGGTAAAAGAAATGCTGGACTGTTTCCGTAAATATACCGGGAGCTGATCCTTTATATGACATCTATACAAAAAAGAATCGCTTTTTTCAGCGATTCTTTTCGTTTTCCGGGAGATACTGCCAGATGGTGTAACGCTGTTTTCCCACGGTGGACTTTCCGTATTGGATGGCCTGCTGCGGACACCGGTTGATGCACCGAAGACACTGACAGCATTCTTTTCCCCATACGGGAAGACCTCCGTCTGCAAGGGTGATGGAGGATGCCGGACAGTCTTTTGCACACAAACCGCAGCTATTACAGGATTCTGTAACGGAGAAAGGTCCGGTTCTTCTGGCAAATCTGTTGAATCCGAAGTTTACAATTCCGGATTTAAGGCGTGCCATAGCTCCTTCCTGCACCCGGTATGCCTTTTTCCGCTGTAAAATCTCTTCTGAAATTCGTTGAAGCTCTTTGCGGGCTGCATGGATTTTTTTGAGAATTACTTCTTCCTCATCTGTATCTGAACCGATGATATAATTATTGGGCATGATCAGACTGTAACTGCTGTCGAGAGGATAGATGGCAGAAAAGTGTTTCATGGCCAGTCCTGCTTCAGATCCGCAGGTGCAGACTCCGAAGGTAAATCCATTGGTCGCTTTCAGTTTCTTTGCAAATGTGACCACCGGTTCCGGTGCTCCCCAGGCATAGACAGGAAACACAAATCCAATCTGTTTCTCATTCTGAATCTCAGGTACTTCTGTGAGAGCAGTGATATCGCAGCTCTCATCGCCGGTAAGCTGTGCCAGCTGTTCTGCCGCCCAGCGGGAATTACCCGTTCCTGAAAAATAAAATATCATTTTATAACCTCTTTTCTTTTGCCTGCTTTACGACTTCCTCGTAAGGCCCGATAATGTAATGATTCAGTTGTCCCTTCAGCTTTTTCTGCACAGAAGGAACAGAAATGAGCGCACCCACCAGTTTCATCTGCAGAATCCGCTTTTTCTGTTTCTGCGGGAAATCATAGATGCCGTGCTTCTTGTAAAATTTGTGATCGGCTTTCATCATACCCTGCATGAGATAAATGAGATCCCTGAAGATTTTCATGCCGCCGACACCGTAAAAGTTTGACGGGCGTGACAGCCTGTTTTCCAGGGCAAAGACCAGAGAGTCCGCCAGAGTGCGGATTTGCGAGGCTGTATCCGTTTCATCGGTGGCTACGCCGCACAGATAATTTCCTCCCACTTCACTGCGGCCCTCTACGATCATGCGAAGATTGCTCTCGTACCGGTAATCACCGCTGATAAGATAGGCGACAGGTGTGCCGCGGGTGACGGTGCGGTGTCCGTTGCAGAACTGACGGTCATCGTAACACTTAAAACTGGAATGGGTATAGTGATCTGAGATGGTGAAGGCATAGACAAAAGCATCAGCCTTTTGAATTTCTGTGCGCAGAAATTCATCAAATCCGTCTTTATGGACACATTTACCGGTAACAGCACAGCCGAAACAACCCAGGCAGCCTCCTGAAAAGGGGAAGTCTCTCAGATTGACAATCCTGCTTTCAAAAGGCAGCGTCTTGCGGAAGTCAGTGATCATATTTTTCAGATTTTCATCATTCTGTGCACAGTTGGTAATGATTACGACATCCTTTTCGTCTGTTTTGGCAACAGAACTCAGAACAGGCTCATATACACTCTCTTCTTTTTCTGGTGCTTCGGCCGGCGGTGTGACGAACAGACCATGACTGCAGGAAAATATCAGCTGTGCAAAGAAATTTTCTGCTTCTCTGCGGCCTTTTTCCGTCAGCAGATCATCCATATCTGCAGACAGGCCACGGATCACTTTCAGGCTCAGATCAAAACAGTTTTCTTCAACATAACGATGAGCCGTCACATCGTAAAAATGTTTGGATGTGGTAATCTGTGATGCAAATTTACCGCTGAGATCCACTCCATCCGCCTTGATCAATTCAATGAGCCGATGAAGCTGATAAGGGGCGATAAATGTATAGACCGGATAGGAAAATAGTAGCAGATCCGCCTTTTCCAGTTCTGCCCGGAGAGGTGAAAAGTCTTTTTCATAACTTCTGATGTGCTGTCCTACCGGGATAAAAGTGAATTCATGTTCCGGATGCAGAGCCTGCAGGTACATGGCAGTGTGGACTGTAGCAGAGTTTCTGCCTTTGGGACTGGCATTTAAAACAAGTATTTTCATGATCATTCCTCCAATTCACAAAGCAGGCGGCTATACCAGCCAATTTCAAAATCAGCGGCGGCAATGCCGTATTCGATGGTATATCCCTGAAAGCGCAGTACCTGCTGCCAGTCAGTTCCGGGCGGCAGCAGAGATTTGTCAATGCAGCGAAAACGCTCTTTAATCATACAAAGTATTTCTCGCGTTTCTTTCAGCTGCCGGATATAGTCACCAATCGCGGCAGTGCGGTCTTCCGCCTTTGCCAGTCCGGAAAAGAACAGGCGGGACAGTTCCATATTTTTTACTTTTTCTGCCTGCATGGGCTGTGATATCCAGCCGGAGAAGGCAGACTGCCCGGCTTCGGTGACAGAAAATATTTTTTTGTGTCGTTTCCCCTGAATGGATTCTTCTGAAATAATTTTTCCGTCTTTTTGCAGCTTGGAAAGGGCTGTCTGTATACTGCCCGCACTGTGAGAACAGATGAGTGACAGGTTCTGTCTGATAAACTGCTGCAGTTCATAGCCTGTCATAGGTGAGAGTATGAGCAGACCGAGAATAAGATATTCCATAACCACCTCCAATATATCTAATAGAGATATTATATAGGGAGGATGATTTTCTGTCAATGAGGGATGAGTGACTTGTTTAGAGGATAGGGGTTTGGGAAGAGAAGAACAGGTATAGGGGAAACAGAGCCGGAACAAAATCGGAAGCGCAGAGGCGCTTTTTTCCTTGCACAGAGTCTGTAAGTGGGCTATAATATTTGATATGAAAAATTCGGTTATATAAAATCTTTTAGTCAGATGGAGGAAATAGAATGGATAAAAACATACGTCCTGAATCAATGGAACGAATCACTACGCCTGCTTTAGCGGAGGCTTTTATTGCAGAGCAGATAGAGGAAATTAAAAAGCAGGTGGGCGACAAGAAGGTACTGCTGGCTCTGTCCGGCGGTGTTGACTCTTCCGTCGTTGCAGCTCTTCTCATTAAGGCTATCGGAGATCAGCTGGTATGTGTGCATGTAAATCACGGTCTGCTGCGTAAGGGAGAGCCTGAGCAGGTTGTGGAAGTATTTAAAAATCAGATGAAAGCAAATCTGATTTACGTAGATGCTGTAGATCGTTTTCTGGACAAGCTGGCAGGGGTGGATGATCCTGAGAAAAAACGCAAGATTATCGGTGCAGAATTTATCAGAGTCTTTGAAGAAGAAGCCCGCAAGCTTTCCGGTATTGAATTTCTGGCACAGGGCACGATTTACCCTGACATTCTGGAAAGTGACGGCGTAAAAGCACACCACAACGTGGGCGGTCTTCCTGAGGATTTGCAGTTTGAACTTGTGGAGCCGGTAAAACTGCTGTTTAAGGATGAGGTCAGAGTTGTGGGCAAGGCGCTGGGGCTGCCTGACAATATGGTATTCCGTCAGCCGTTCCCGGGACCGGGGCTGGGCGTTCGCTGCCTGGGTGCAATCACCCGTGACAGACTGGAAGCTGTCCGTGAATCCGATGCAATTCTCCGGGAAGAATTTGCCAAGAACGGTCTTGAGGGCAAGGTATGGCAGTATTTTACCGCAGTGCCTGATTTCAAATCTGTCGGCGCGGTAGACGGAAAACGTACTTATGCATATCCTGTTATTATCCGTGCAGTCAATACGGTAGACGCCATGACTGCGACCATTGAAGAGGTTCCGTATGAGCTTCTGAAGCATATTACGGAAAGAATCACTCATGAGGTGGAAGGTGTGAACAGAGTGCTGTTTGATCTGACACCGAAGCCAGTGGGAACTATTGAGTGGGAATAATTAACGAAGGCTCAAAAACCCAGTAATATCAAGGGTTTTCGGACTTCGACCACCCCTTTTGATAACAATTTGATAACACCCTTTGAAGCACCCTTTATTCTATACCCCGTATGGTTTGCAGGTTATCAGAATAAACAATGTGTGGATTGGGACTGATGTAACCGTATTATAAGACGATGAAAGCCCTTAACTGTGGATAACGCAGTTAAGGGCTTTTTGTCGTCTTTATTTGTCTTTTAAGTGGTCTTTGAAGGCTTCGACCATTGCATCGCTGAGTTCTTGTGAAGGGACTTTAACCCATCCGCTTTCGGTATCGAACTTAGGATAGTTATAACGCCAACGGTCGTATTCCTCTTTGGAGATTTCGCCGTTTCTATACTTTTCAGCCTGCTTCTGCCAAGCAGCAAAGTATTTCTGAATAGAAGCGTTGTTACCTACTCTGCCGTCAAGACGGATACAAACTTCATCATCCACCTTGTCGATCTTGAAGCCGTAAATATCCTCTAATGTAAAAAGCGTATGCATAAGACCGAGTTCGTTGTCAATGTCCGGTACGGTCAAAGCCAAAGGCGAAACCTCTAATACTTGTGCAAGCGATTGCGTTAAATCTGCTTTGGGTGTTCTTGAGCCGGACTCATATTGAGCCATACGAATGTCGGCGGTCTTTTCGGGAAAACCGACAGCAATACCGAGCCACTTTTGAGTCATACCTTTTAGGTTACGCAAAAAACGTATTCTTTCACCGATTGCCATAGTTATCTTCTCCAATCTATGTACTGTGAACATAGTATAGCATATACGCTTGGGTGTTGTCAAGATAACCAAAGCAAAAAAGTTAAATATTTTCTTGCAAACCTCTTGACTTAACGGAATTTGCTTGGTATAATGGTTAAACAAATACCGTTAGTGTATTTGCAGAAAATTAAATGACCGTCCGATCAAGCACAAACCGCCAAGACCTTCCGAAAGGAAGCGAGCGCTCCGTAAGGGGACTGCACAGCGCCCATCGACAAGTGGGAATGCCTGCAGGAACTTGTGACGGCAGAACGGCAGCACAAATCACAATTACTATTAAGAAAGGAAGATCAGAATGGAAAACAAATTTATGCGAGTAGAAGAAGTCGCAGAAGTCCTCGAAGTTTCAACTTCATTCGCCTATAAGGTCATAAGACAGTTGAACGATGAGTTAAAAGCTAAAGGCTTCATAACAATCGCAGGGCGCATCAACCGAGAGTATTTCTACGAAAGACTTTATCACAATGGAAAGGTGGTGATATAAATGCCGGTATACAAGAGCGACAACG
>CABSEO010000059.1 GCA_902476665.1 uncultured Emergencia sp. | reverse complement strand
ATTTGCCATAGCCACTACTACAAAGGCCACAAATGGAATATAAAACCAGCCAAAATCAATGTATCTGTCAATAAACGGAATCCAAACATCCGTACCATAACCTGAAAACTCTGCCATATACACGGCAAGACCCACTGCAAACAAAATCTGCAGTACCAGCTTCTGCCAGGCTCTCAATCCCAGATTATGCTTTTTGGCGACCTTGATGTAGTCATCAAAAAATCCGATGAGTCCGAAAAGCAGAGTTACTCCCAGCATTACAAAGGTATCGGACGACACTGCTCCTCCAATAAAAGTCATCAGTACCAGAGCGGCAAAAATGGCGATTCCACCCATAGTTGGCGTTCCCGCTTTAGAAAGATGGGACTGCGGCCCTTCCTCTCTGATGAACTGGCGAAACTGTCTGTGTTTTAAAATAGGAATTTCCAGGGAAGTCATCACCGCTGAAGCTAACATTCCCAGAACTGCTATAAAAATTGGCTGAAAACTATGCATATCTGTTACTCCTGTTCTTTCAAAATTCTACTAACAACTTGTTCCATCTCCATGGTCCTTGAACCTTTTACCAGTACGGCATCTCCTTCTGTAAGCAGTTCGTCCAGAACCTGATAAAGGCTGTCCTTGCAATCGAAGTGAAGAACCTTGATGCCGCCTGCTTTTTTCGCACCCTCTGCGATGTCTGCAGCTTTTTCTCCTACTGTAATCAGAAGGTCCACCTTCCTCTCTGCAGCAAAACGTCCCACATCACGGTGATATTCCCGTGAATCCTCGCCCAGCTCATTCATACCACTCAACACTGCAATCTTTCGCATTCCACTGGTATGCATCAGAGTGTTCAGCGCCGACTTCATAGAGTCAGGAGCTGCATTGTAAGTGTCATCAATAACCTTTATGCCACCTTCATCTTTTACAGTCAGACGTTTTCCTGTAAGCTGCAGTTTTGCAAGTCCCTTCAGCGCCTCCTCAAAGGAGACATTCAGTTTTCTGCACGCTGCAATAGCCAGCGCTGAATTGAGAGCATTATGTGCTCCCGGAATCTGCAGAAAAACCTCATAAGTCTCACCTTCTGCAGTCAGCTTGTACGAGATTCCCTTCTCTCCAAGGTCAGTCACATCATGGACAAAGTAGTCTGCATCTGCCGACTCTCCCACGGTAAGAGTCTCATATGAGCCACTGTGTTCTACTGTCTTTAACATATCGTTGGAACTGTTAATCACCAGCGTGTTATGTTCTCCAAAATAATCGGCAATTTCCATTTTGGCCTGCAGAATACCCTGGCGGCTGCCCAGATTTTCTATATGGGAAATCCCAACATTAGTTATTATTCCAATATCAGGCCGTATTATATCAACCAGTCTGTGAATTTCTCCAAAATGATCCATGCCTACTTCCAGCACAGCCGCCTCCATAGTATCATCAAAAGAAAAAATAGTCAGCGGCACACCGATATCGTTATTGAAATTTCCTGCTGTGGTTCCTGTCACAAATCTTTCTTTCAATATATAATACACCATATCCCGCGTGCTGGTTTTTCCCACACTGCCTGTTACGGCGATTTTTTTCAGATTTAATGTTTCCAGATACCAGGCTGCCAGAGCCTGCAGCGCTCTGGTGGTATCTGAAACCAGAATTGCCCTTACTCCATCTTCTGACGGCAGAGCGTCCTCTCTGGAGGTCAGAAAGGTTCTGCATCCTCTTTCTGCAGCCTGTGGAATAAACTTGTGTGCGTCATGCACCTCCCCGATCAGCGGAACAAACAGATCCTCCGGCCCCGCTTTTCTCGAATCGGTGCAGACGCCGGATATCTTTTCCCTGCCGCTGCCTGCTAAAATCTTTCCATCAACAGCTTTTTCAATTTTGGCCAGTGTTATTTCTCTCATAATTCACCTTTTCCATTGCACGGCAGACTTCTTCTCTGTCGTCAAAATGTATTTTTTCATTCCCTGTCAGCTGACAGGTTTCATGTCCTTTCCCTGCGACAACCACGATTTCGCCACGGATGCAATGCTGCGCCGCATAACAAATCGCTTCGCGTCTGTCCTGAATCACTGTATACTCTGTGCTTCTTTTGCTCAAAACGCCTGTAATATCGTCAGCTATCTGTTCAGCAGATTCTTTCCTCGGATTATCCGAAGTCACGATAACAAAATCCGCATACCTGGCTGCTGCTTCCGCCATCGTAAACCGCCTGCTGCGATCTCTCTGTCCTCCGCAGCCGAAAACACAGGTCAGCCGTCTGGGATTATACTGTTTAAGCGACGCAAGCAGATTTCTGAGGGCAGTCCCGTTATGCGCATAGTCCACCATCATTACTGCGCCGCCTTTTCCAAACATTTCCTGCCTTCCCGGCACACTGACGTTGAGCAGAGCCTCTGTAATCAGCTTCGGATCACTGCAGTATGGTCTGGCTGCAGCTACAGCTGCCATGGCATTATAGCAAGAAAACTTTCCTGCCATGCCTACAACCAAATCTATATTATAATCCCCTTTAATCCGAAATTCCACACCTAATTTTTGTGGCAGACGAATATGCGTAAAATCGTAACCCCTCAGTCTGCATCCGCTGTTAAAACCATAGGTGATGACCGGACAAACACAGTCACTTAAAATCAGATTAAGATAAGGATCATCTCCATTGACCACAGCCCGCCGGCACTTTGTAAACAATCTGGATTTCCAGTATGCATATTCATAGAAATCTCTATGTTCTCCGGGACCAATGTGATCTTCTTCCAGATTGGTAAAAACACCACAATCGAAATCAATCCCTTCTATCCTCTGCTGCATCAGTGCCTGAGAAGATACTTCAAGTACCGCCGCTTTACAGCCGCTGTCTGCCATTTCTCTCAGATACTTCTGCAAATCCGATGACTGTGGGGTAGTATGTTCACTTTCAAAAATTCTCTGTCCCGTATCAATTTCTACGGTACCCGCAAGACCGCATCTGATTCCTGCTTTCTTCAGAATTTCACGAATCATGTAGGTGGTAGTCGTTTTACCTTTAGTACCCGTCACCCCAATAACGGAAAGCTCCTGTGACGGATTCCCGTAAAAAACAGATGCCATGCGTGCAAGAGCTTTCCGGCAATCATCTGTCTGCACTACAACTGCCGGTACTCCATCCGATGTTTTCAGACTTTGTAATAAGTCCTCAGCTTTACAGATTTTTTCCGGATCACGACAGACAACTGCCGATGCTCCATTTCTCACGGCTTCTTTCGCATAACAGTGGCCGTCTGTCTCTGTTCCTTCGATGCACACAAACACACTGCCCGGTCCCACATTTCTGCTATGATATTCCACAGAGCTGACAGCACAATTCAGGCTGCCCTGCAGGATTTTATAGCTGCAGTTCTGCAGCAGATTAAATAGTTTCAGTGTAATCCTCTCGATTCTATATTCCGTCTATTCTCTGTATAAGTATACTGTACCGCCCTTCTTTATCTTCTTGCCTGCTTTCGGATACTGATCCACAACGGTAAAGGCCTTGTCGCTGTCAGTCTTCGGTGTAACCTTATACTCAAGGCCGCTGCCTTCCAGAATTCCGATAGCATCACTGCTGCTCTTTCCTGTCACATCAGGTACATAAACGTACTCTGATTTCAGTTCTTTCTCCTCTTCTTCCGTATATTTCGGATTTACCCCCAGATAAGGCAGGGCATTTTCCATAAACTCTTTGGCAATAGGTGCTGCAGTACTGCCGAACTGTACACCTTCCGGACTGTCTACTACCACCAGTATCACAAACTGCGGATCATCCATGGGCGCCATTCCGATAAAAGAGGAGTAGGTGTCACTTGAATATCCGCCTGAAGCTGAGGGTTTATCGGCAGTTCCTGTTTTTCCGCCGATGCGGTATCCGGCGATTTTAGCGTTTCCTCCGCCGCCTTCTGATACTACATACTCCATGATCTCCTTCATGTCCTCTGCGGTTTCAGAGGAGATCACTTTTCGAATTTCTTTTGTCTCAAAAGTTTTAACTGTTTTCCCATCAGAATCCGTCAGTTCCTTTACCACTCTCGGCTGCATCAGTACGCCGTCATTACCGATGGCACATACTGCGGTGACCAGCTGAATCGGAGTGATGGCGATACCCTGACCGTAAGACATGGTGGCAAGCTCCACAGGACCTATGACATCTTTAGACTGCACCTGTGCATTTCCTTCTCCCGGCAAATCGATATTGGTCTTGCTGGTGGAGGTGATTCCGAACATTTCCAGATAATCATAGTATTTTTCTTTTCCCAGTGCCAGCCCAAGCTGAATCTGTACGGGGTTGCAGGAGTTTCCCACAGCCTCCTTCAGTGTTTCTGTGCCGTGTGGCACTGTGCTCCAGCAGTGCAGCACCTCGTGGGTGCCCGGGATTTCATAAGAAACATTGCACTGATAGGTGGTGTTCATGGTGGTCACACCTTCTTCCAGAGCGGAAGATGTGGTGATCAGCTTAAAGGTGGAACCTGGCTCATAAGTGTCGCTGATGATAGGATTTCTCCACATCTGATTCAGGTATGTGGTCTGCTCTTCCTCTGTCATTTTCTCAAATTTTTTCAGTTCGCTTGCACTATCCGGTTCGGTGGCATTATTAGGATCAAAGCCAGGGTTTGTAGCCATAGCCAGCACATCACCTGTTTCAGGATCCATAACCAGACACATAATTCTGTTGGCCTTGGTTTCTTTCATGCCGTTTGCAATGGCATTTTCTGCAAAATGCTGCAATACTTCATCAATAGTCAGAACCACATTGAGTCCGTCTTCAGCCTGATAATACTTTTCCTCACCGTATGCCAGGGTATTTCCATTGATGTCGGTATTTTTGATCCATCTGCCTGCAACACCGCTTAAATACTCATCATACTGATATTCTACGCCTGTTCTTCCCTCATTATCATCATTGACACTGCCCAGCAGCTGAGACGCAAAGTTTCCCAGCGGATAATATCTTTTTGTATTTTCTGCGATTTCAAGGCCATATATATCCAGCTCCTTAATCTTGTCAGCAGTTTCTTTATCCAGATATTTAGCCACTTTGACCAATGCCTGTTCTTTCTTCATCAGAGTTTCAACCTCTTCAGCATCCATATCCAGAATCAGTGCCATTTTTCCGGCAAGCTCCTGAATGTCCGCATCGGTATATGTCTCTTTGATCTGAGAAGGTCTGACCCACACAGTATAACAGGTGGCACTGGTAGCCAGCTCTTCTCCGTTTCTGTCATAAATAGAGCCTCTTTTAGCCTCAAGAGGAATATCGCTGGTCTGCTGATCTATTGCAATCTCACTGTATTCCTCCGCCTTGACCACCTGAATCCATGCAAGACGAAAAGCCAGCAGCACTATCAGAAGCCCCAATATTCCGAAAGTCAGTACAACTCTTTTCTTGTTTTTTCCTGTTACTTTTGCCATTAATTTCTAAACTCCTATGTAATCTCCATTCCTGTGCACCAGTGCTTCTCCAAAATGTGCAAGGTGCTTTCTTCAATACTTCCTGTGTAATAAAAAAGCCAGACAGATAGAATTATTTAGTTGTCTGGCTGCTGCATTTATGAAATTATCTCAAAACTATTATACGTTCCATATTCAGTTATATGCCTGCTCTCTCAGCTCCATGGCAAAGTTTTCGTCAGGCATGTCAGCGTCTGACACATACACACATTCACCCTCGCTGGGATATACCATACCCAGTTCCTCAGTGGCAACTTTTTCTATATGCTCAATATTGTTTGCACTTTTAATTTTTACATTCAATGTGTCAATCTCACCCTGAACTGCCTCATTGCTGGTCAGAAGCTCATTATTTTCGCATTTCAGTTCTGCTGAATAGGCAGTGATCACAACCATTAAGATACAGATCAGCCCAATCAGTACTGTTCCTGTTAATATTCTCTTTTTATCCTGTTTTCTCATCGCTACCTCATCAAATCTTTTCGCATACCCGAAGCTTGGCACTTCTGGAACGCGGATTTTCTTCCAGTTCCTCTGCCGATGGAAGAATCGGCTTTTTAGATATTTTTCTGATATCGGCAATTTTACCGCAGACACAGACAGGAAACTCAGGCGGACAGGTACATGGATCAGCCCGTCTTGCAAAAATCTCCTTTACAATTCTGTCCTCAAGAGAATGAAACGAAATAATACACAGACGTCCTTCTTTCGCAAGCACATCGCAAAAATCGTCCACTGCCGTTTCCAGCTGCCCAAGTTCATCATTTACTTCGATACGGATAGCCTGAAAAGTTCTTTTAGCCGGATGAGGCCCTTCTCTTCTGGCTTTCGCAGGAATTGCCGACTTAATCAGTTCAACAAGCTGCTGTGTGGTTTCAATCGGCCCGTTCTTTCTTCCGTTTACAATAAAGGAAGCTATACGAGCAGCCCATTTTTCCTCACCATAACGTGAAATGATACGAGCCAGTTCTTTTTGGTTATAACCGTTTACTACATCATATGCGGAAAATTCATCATCCTGACTCATCCTCATGTCCAGTGGAGCATCGTGCATGTAGGAAAAGCCTCTTTGGGAATTGTCCAGTTGGAAGGATGATACTCCTAAATCTAACAATGCGCCATCAATTCTTTTTATCTCAAGCTGCTGCAGAACCTGTTTGATATCTGAATAGTTGCTCTGCACAAAGAGTTTCCTGCACCGGAATTCTGCAAGCCGCTCTTCTGCTGCTTTCAGGGCATCTCTATCACGGTCGATACCAATGAGTGTTCCCTGCTCCGACAGTCTCTTGCAGATTTCAGCAGCATGTCCACCGCCGCCAAGTGTTCCATCCACATAAATGCCGTCAGCCTTGATATTCAAATTTTCGATACATTCTTCCAACAGAACCGAAGTGTGTTTAAACTCCATTACATTCCCTAAAACTTATACTGCGCCAGGGATTCTGCAAATTCTTCAGAATCCATTTTATTTTCATTGTCCGGGGCATCCCAGACTTCTTTGCTCCAGACCTCGATTTTCCTCATGGCTCCCATGGTGACAAGATCCTTGTCGATTCCCGCATATTCTTTCAGCTCGGCAGGGATTACAATTCTCCCCTGCTTATCAAACTCACAGTCCACTGCATTGGCACAAAAGTGTCTGATAAACGCTCTTACCTTCGGGTCTGATTCAGGAAGGGCTTCTATCTTGTCCATCTGTTTCTCCCACTCGTTCATGGAGTAAATGTAGAGACATTTATCCATGCCTTTGGTAAGTACGCATCTGCCTCCCAGCTGATCTCTGTGCTTGGAGGGCACGATCATTCTGTTCTTGGCGTCTATTGAGTTGTTGTAGGTACCCATGAACATAGAACGATCCTCCATTTAAAGTCAGTGATACGATTTTATTCCTCTCCATTTTACACCACTCACCCCCACTTTTCAAGTTTTAATCCCCACTTTTATAAAAAATCCCTCCATTTTTTTATATTTTTTTTCACCGCTCCTTCTTTCGAAGAATCTTGTACTATATCTGGTGCACAAAACTTTTTCTGCACCTAAATATCGCTTACTGCATACCTATAAATTAGCCCGCTACATAGCAGCATGCTATGTCTGCGCAGAGCCAATCCAGCTAACATTTCCTATACTCTGCGAGGATGTCAAAAATAAAGTGAGGTAATAAAACATGAATAACGAATCAATGGTTTACCTGAATAAGGTTTTCTCGGATGTAAGGATAAACTCCTGTCCTCTGATGTCATCTCTGACAGCTACTGCAGACAATTTCGATCAGCAGCTGACGTTCTTTGACGTGCAGAGCAAAGAGAAAGATCACTGCAGCTGCGGTGGCGGCTGCAACTGTAACTGTAACTGTAACTGTAACTGCAACTGTGGCGATTCTATGCTGGCCGTGGATAGTGATCTCAACTTCGTCATCGACAGTACAGAAGTCATTGTCAGCGACTTTGATCTTGCAGATCCATCCTGCATTTCTCCATGCAATGTGACAGTTGACGGTCTTCCTGTAGACGGCCTTGATTTTTTTAACGAAAGATATATGGCATCTACTAATGAGCTGATGACAAAAATTTCGGACTGTGCCTGTCTGGAGAGAGGCCTTCCTACAAAGGCATACTTTCTCATTTCCGGAGTTGGCGGATTCAGAGCAAGACTGACCATTGTACTGCGCGGTACAGCTTTTGGCTGCGGTATCTGCAAACATTTTAAACTGCTGATGACCACAAAGAAAAATGTCTATGTAAACATTCCGGGGCAGAGCACTTTTGCAGTATCCGAATTGTGTCTGCCATGCACTACAGGGGGAATTGCACCGATTATCAATTTTTCTTTCTCTGCAAAGGCAAATCTCCTGAACCCGGTCATCTGTACAGACGAACATTCCGACAGATGCAGCCTGACAGTAACAGGCTGTCTGGTGGCAGAACCTGTAGCAGAAGTTCAGGTTACAAGACAGACGCTGTTCAGAACCAATGCAGAAAGTGTAAACATACCATGTGACGATCTTGAAAGATGCAGACAGCGTCCGGGCGAATGCGGCGAATATGACGATGATAGTAACGCTCTGCTGCTGCGCAACAGATGCTGTGAAGAAGAAGAAGGGACAGACTGCGGTTGCAGAAATCAAGGATGCGGCTGTGAGAACAACGAAGGCGACAGCCGCAGCACCTGTGGA
>CABSEO010000058.1 GCA_902476665.1 uncultured Emergencia sp. | reverse complement strand
ACGTATTACCGTTAGGAGAAACGGCAGGCTGACAGAGATAGATGCCCAGGAGCTGGTGGTAGGAGATACAGTTCTGCTTTCTGCCGGAGACCGTATTCCTGCTGATCTGCGTCTTACAAAAGTTTCAGATCTGTTTGTGTCGCAGGCAGCTATCACCGGGGAGAGCGTCATCGTGGAAAAAAGCAGTTGTGCTGTCAGTTATGGAGAAGCAGATGCACTTGTGCAGCTTAAAAACCTTGCGTTCATGGCAACAACTGTTATCAGCGGCAAGGCAGAGGGAATTGTTCTGGCCGTGGGAAGGGAGACCTTGTATGGCAGTTTTACAGCTCCCGAAGCTGAACACAAAAATTCTTTTGAAAAAGGTGCAAACTCTATTGCCTGGGTGATGATTCGATTTATGGCGATACTGATTCCTGTTGTTTTTCTGCTTCTGGGAATTACCGGCGGCAAGTGGCTGGAATCTTTTGCTTTCGCACTTTCCATTGCGGTAGGTCTGATGCCTGAAATGCTGCCCATGGTCATTACAGCATGTCTGGCAAAGGGGAGCCTTGCCATGAGCAGAAAGCAGACCATTATTAAAGATATTAACGCTATGCAGGGATTCGGCAGTATGGATATTCTCTGTATGGATAAAACCGGTACACTGACTTATGAAAATATTCTGCTGGAATACTATATGGATGTTTTGGGAAATGAGAATGCAGAGGTTCTTGATTATGCCTTTCTTAACAGTGCCTATCATTCCGGTGTCCGAAATCCCATCGACAGTGCAGTTCTGGCATGTCGGTCCATGAAAGGATGGGAATCTCATTTTTTCGATCTTTTGTCTGAACACCCCAAGGAAGATGAAATACCTTTTGATTACACACGAAAACTGGTCAGCACGCTGATTAAGAATGCTGACGGTTCCAGTCTGATAGTAAAGGGAGATGTGAAAAAGGTGCTTGAACGCTGTTCTCATATCGTATATAAGGGTGAGCTCCTGCCCATGGAAGAAGACAGACTGCGGAGTGCATCTGCAGTGGTGGATGAAATGCTGCAGGACGGGATGAAGGTCATTGCAGTGGCATGTAAGGAGATGAAAGATCAGACATCTATTACTGCAGCTGATGAACAGGGGCTGAACTTAATCGGATATCTGGCATTCTTTGATGCTCCCAAACCGACTGCAAAATCTTCTGTAGCTGCGCTGCAGAAGCTGAAGGTTACATCAAAAATACTCACCGGTGACCATGCAGATGTTGCAGTTTCTGTTTGTCGACGAGTGGGAATTGAGGCAGACAAACTACTGACGGGCAGAGAGCTGAACCAGCTGTCAGATCAGGAACTTGGGAATGCGGTGGAACAGGTTCACGTTTTTGCGGAGCTTACGCCTGCTCAGAAAGTCAGGGTTGTATCCGCTTTGCGGGAAAATGGGCATACGGTAGGATTTCTGGGAGACGGAATTAATGATATACCGGCTCTCAGTGAGGCCAACGTGGGAATTTCTGTAGATACCGCAGTAGATGCTGCTAAAGATGCAGCAGATGTGATTCTTCTTCAGAAAGATCTGGGAGTACTGGAACAAGGTGTTCTGGAAGGTCGGAAAACTTTTACTAATATGCTGAAATACGTAAAAATAACAGCCAGTTCCAATTTCGGCAATATCTTTGCAGTTGTCTGTGCCAGTGCTTTTTTGCCGTTTCTGCCTATGACATCTGTGCAGATACTGCTGCTTAATTTGCTTTACGACATACTCTGCATCGTTTTGCCCTGGGATAATGTTGACAGGGAAGAACTTCAAAGACCGAAAGACTGGTCCGGAAAGAGTCTTGGACGGTTTATGCTGCACTTTGGTCCTATCAGCTCGCTGTTTGATATTGTGACATTCCTGTTTCTTTATTACATTTTATGTCCCGCACTATGCGGAGGGATGACATATTATGAGTTGACGGAACCGGTTCTGCAGGCTCGATATATATCCCTGTTTCAAACCGGATGGTTTCTGGAATCTCTGTGGACGCAGGTCCTGATTCTCTATTTTCTGCGCACAAATAGACTTCCTATTGTGCAGAGCAGACCGTCAGTTCCTTTTGCCGGTATTACACTTATAGGAATTGTTGCTTTTACATTGCTGACTTTTACAGACAGTGCATCTCTGTATGGTCTGACCAGACTGCCCGTGTGGTATTTTGGCTTCCTGACAGCTGTAGCTGTGGCATACATGCTTCTTACGACTGTTATGAAATCCATTTATCAGAGAACGCATGATCAGATAATCTGAAAGGGGGAATTCCCAATGAAAAAGAAAACCAGTTTCATCCCGGTGGATTCCATCCTTGAAACCTGGCTGCTGGAGAAACTGATAAAAGAGCCGCCGGAAAGTGACTGTGCCGAGGAACTGCTTGCGGGAATCCGGGATATGCTGAGCGGTGAGATTTCCTTTCTGCTATTAGGCGCTCCCGGAGAAACGGAAGTTACTGCCGGAATACTGTCAGATGGAATTCATATCGGAGAACTTGAAATCTATCCCAGAACGAGACGTGTGGTTATGGGGAGATCAGAAGTTGCGCTTACACCGAAAGAATTTGATATTTTATATTTTCTTGCAGAAAACCGTGGTGAAGTTTTTACAAAGGAACAGATCTACAGAGCGGTATGGTCGGAAGAATATCTGCTTGATGACAGCAATATTATGGCATTCATCCGAAAACTGCGAAAGAAAATAGAACCGGAACCGGATAATCCCCGATATATTCTGACTATCTGGGGCATCGGATACAAATTCAACGATCAGCCGTAATTTGTAATTCTTGCTAAAACGCAAGGAATTCGCAAGGTTTTGACCATGTGACTTCCCTGCGTTTTTTTGTAATATGTGAAATGTCGGTTTTGGGTGTTGATGCAGGTATGTAAGCATGTATCCGTCAGCCGGCATTTTATCAGACATTCCGCTCAGCGGTTTATAATAGATATTCTAAAAAAAGTGAGGTGAAAGGCATGGACTCTGAAGGCAGTCCCAGAAAGCAAGACGAAATACGAAAGCAGGAGATATCCGTGCCTTTTCGTATCGGTTCTTGCCCCATAATCAAATTCGAAGGAGGTAAGACCTATGAACAAAGAAAAAAATCGTATTACATCCGGTCAGTTTGCAGAGAAGACCGTAATTCGTGAGGAGGAAAACCGTCGCATTCAGTTTGCCGCAGCCAATCCTGTCAAAGAAGTTCTGAAAAATCTTCATACGACAGATTGCGGACTTGATGAGGAAGGGGTGGCAATAAGCCGTGCCCGGTATGGAAACAATCGGGTGACTCGCGAAAGGAAAAAGTCTTTGGCCAGACGTATACTGGAGGCGTTTATTAACCCTTTTACAGCGATCCTGCTCTGTCTGGCACTTGTGTCTACTGTGACTGATCTGATTCTCCCGGCATTTTCTCTTTTGGGTAGTGTACCGGAGGATGCGGATCCCATGACTGTCATCATTATAACAACTATGGTTATGATTTCGGGCACACTTCGGTTTGTACAGGAATCAAGAAGTGGAAATGCGGCAGAAAAGCTGCTGGCTATGATCACTACAACCTGTACAGTTACTCGCAGAGATCAGATTAAAGCTGAAATTCCCCTTGACGATCTTGTGGTCGGTGATATTGTGCATCTTTCGGCAGGTGATCTGATTCCGGGAGATATTCGTATCATTGAGGCAAAAGACCTGTTTATCAGTCAGGCAAGTCTTACCGGAGAAAGCGAGCCGGTGGAGAAACTCCCTGTGGAGAATGCCCGCAAAGAAAGCGTTACCGAATATACAGACATAGCTTTCATGGGGAGCAGTGTAGTATCGGGAAGCGGAACAGCAGTGGTGGTTTCTGTGGGCGACAATACGCTGTTTGGCTCCATGGCCTGTGCTGTTGCAGGAGAGGCAGTGGAAACCAGCTTTACCAAAGGAGTCAATGCTGTCTCCTGGGTACTGATCCGCTTTATGCTGGTGATGGTTCCGCTGGTATTTCTGATTAACGGTGCCACTAAGGGCGACTGGCTGGAAGCATTTTTATTCGGCATTTCCATTGCTGTGGGCCTTACGCCGGAAATGCTTCCTATGATTGTGACAACCTGCCTCGCTAAGGGGGCGGTTTCCATGAGTAAGAAAAAGACCATTGTCAAGAATCTCAATTCTATTCAGAATTTCGGGTCTGTAGATGTTCTCTGTACAGACAAGACGGGGACGCTGACGCAGGACAGAGTGGTACTGGAATACCATCTGAACATCAATGGCGAGTCTGATACACGTGTACTGCGTCATGCTTACCTGAACAGCTATTTTCAGACGGGCTATAAAAATCTGATGGATCTTGCCATTATCAGAAAGACAGAAGAGGAGGAGTCAAAGAATGACTGTCTGCTGGACCTATCAGAACATTATGTGAAGGTTGACGAGATCCCCTTTGACTTTAAGAGGCGTCGCCTGACTACCGTGGTTCAGGATAATAATGGAAAGACTCAGATGGTAACGAAAGGAGCCGTGGAGGAGATGCTTGCTGTCTGCTCTTATGCAGAGTGTGACGGAAGTGTTCAGCCTCTGACAGATGAAGTCCGTCATCGCATTTTGGAAACTGTGGATGCATTGAATCATGACGGATTCCGGGTTCTTGCCATTGCCCAGAAAAGCAATCCGTCCCCAATCTCCACTTTTGGCGTGAAAGATGAATGCGAAATGGTGCTGATGGGATATCTTGCATTCCTTGATCCACCAAAGGAGTCAGCGGCAGATGCGCTGAAGGCTCTCAGGAATCACGGCGTTACAGCAAAAATACTTACCGGAGACAATGAAAAGGTTACCAGAACCATCTGCCGGCAGGTAGGTCTGAAAGTACGTAATATGCTTCTTGGGGCGGATCTGGAAAAAATGTCTGATCAGGAGCTTGCAGGAGCAGTGGAGAAAACTGATGTGTTTGCAAAACTTACTCCGGATCAGAAGGCCAGAGTAGTGACAGTTCTGCGTGAAAATGGACATACTGTCGGATATATGGGAGACGGTATCAATGACGCGGCGGCAATGAAGGCGGCCGATATCGGAATCTCCGTTGACACTGCCGTAGATGTGGCAAAGGAATCAGCGGATATCATTCTCCTTGAGAAAGATCTGACAGTTCTGGAACAGGGCATCATCGAGGGACGTAAAACCTATGCGAATATGATTAAGTACATCAAGATGACAGCATCCTCCAATTTCGGAAATATGTTTTCAGTGCTGGCAGCTTCTGCACTCCTGCCCTTCCTGCCTATGATGAGTCTGCATCTGATCCTGCTGAATCTGATCTATGATCTGTCCTGTACCGCAATTCCATGGGACAATGTGGACGAGGCGTTTATTGCAAAGCCGCGTAAATGGGATGCATCCAGTGTCGGGAATTTCATGATCTGGATCGGACCCACCAGCTCTATCTTCGACTTTACCACCTATATCTTTATGTATTTTGTGTTCTGTCCGATGCTGACCGGAGGCATTTTATTCAATGATCTGCCGGCACATTTCAGCGGTGCAGAGCTTACTGCCATGCAGCTGCAGTATATGGGGCTGTTTCAGGCGGGATGGTTTGTGGAATCCATGTGGAGTCAGACTCTGGTCATTCATATGATCCGGACGCCAAAGCTGCCGTTTATTCAGAGTCGTGCCAGTGGGCCGCTGACCCTGCTCACCTGCAGTGGGATTGCGTTACTGACGGTTATTCCGTATACCGGATTTGGCAGAATGCTGGGACTGGTTCCTATGCCTGCTTCCTATTTCGCATACTTGATTCCATGTATTCTTCTTTATATGGTACTTGCAACCAGTTTGAAAAAAGCATATACACGCCGTTACGGCGAATTGCTTTAAGGAGGTGTTGATATGAATTTGAGAGAAATACTGATTACATTATTTGGAACAAAGGAGGTGCTGGGGCTGAATGTGGGGTTCTGGGCCTCGATGGCACTGGTAGCGCTGATTGTTACTGTGATGAATCTGGTCTTCTGGTCGATGAAACCGAAAACTGATGATGCAAGGCAGCCGGAAGATGAAGAAGGGTGCAGTGCTGTCAGATGAACAAAGGGTCGGCTGTGGGCCGGTACATATGTATTGAATATGGATTCGGGAGATTTTCCCGATGCACTGAAAAGGTTCGGGATACTGCTGTAACAGTAGGATTTTCCCGAATCTTTTGTGTGTGGAGGCCGTTATCCGATATCAGCAGGTGTTAGACAGGATTTCTGTTTGCAGGGCAGAGAAACAAGATTGAAAAGTGTATTCTCTTAAGGTAAAATATAATTGAACAGGAGGATTTTATGTCATTTGCAGCTGAAACCAAAAACGAATTAGCCAGAATCGAGCCGGCAAAAAAATGCTGCCAGCTTGCGGAGATCGCCGGATTTCTGCGTGTGTCAGGAAGTCTGAGACTTGCAGGAGGAGGTAAATTCAAAATTGTCATTACCACGGAAAATCCTGCGGTGGCAAGACATTATAAAAAACTGATTAAGGAATATTTTCAGATAGATACGGCGCTGGAAGTGGGGGATTCCCAGGGGCCGAAGAAAGGACATGTCTACATGCTGACCATCGGTCCGGAAATGCGCAGTGAGCAGATTCTCAGAGAAACGGGAATTTTGATGGTCAGGGAAGGCAATAACTATATTTCTGACGGCATTTTTGACGGGTTGATCAGGACGAAGTGCTGTAAAAAATCTTATCTGAGAGGAATTTTTATGGGTGCAGGAACGGTTAATGATCCGTCTAACAGCTATCATCTGGAATTTGTCTGCGCCAGTAAAACTCTGGCAAACGACCTGAGGCGGATGATTAACAGTTTTGTGGATCTGTCTGCCAAAGTAGTGCAGAGAAAAGACAGTTACATTGTATATATGAAAAACAGCCAGTATATCAGCGATACGCTGGCGATTATGGGAGCCAGCAGTCAGGTCTTTGCTTTTGAGGACGTGAAAATCAAGAAAGGGCTGGTCAACGATGCTGTTCGTATCACTAATTGCGATAACGCCAATACTGACAGAGCGCTGGATGCTGCCCAGAGACAGCTGGCGGCTATCAGAAAAATTGAAATGGAAAAAGGCATTGACTGGCTGCCTGAAAAGCTTGCCCATGTGGCAAGGCTGCGTCTTGCTCACCCTGAAGCAACTCTGATTCAGCTTGCGGAGATGATGGATCCGCCAATGAAGAAGTCAGGCATTAATAACCGTTTTCGGAAGATAGAAGAACTGGCGGAGAAATTATAGATGCTTTACAGGAATAAAAGGGATGGACATCTGTATTGGGAAAAGAAGCATCTGAAATACAGAAAATGGTGTTTCAATCATAAACCTTTCCGGTCTACACCGGGTCATCAGTTTTAGACGATGACCCGGTTTTTGTTTTGCATTATTTGTTTCAAGACGGTAACAGAAGAGAAAAACAGGTCAGTATTAAACTAAGAACTCATACATTGTGTTGAAAAATTCAGTAAATTCTTAAAACTGTATTGAATCTGCGTTTGCTATGGATTATAATCATGTTACAAACAAAGTACTAAAGTTTCTGTAAGTTATTGAAACTTCATGAAAAGAGGATATCCGGCTGAATCAGAGAATTATCTGATTCGGGGATCCGGCCTCCATCATTTTATATTGACAGAGTATGAGGAGGAATCTGCTGAGAACAGACTAATATACAAAAGAGGTGAACTGTTTCCCAAACGGCTGCGGGGCAAAAAAGAGAGGTGAGTACAGCAACCTGTATCGGAAGTCTGTTCCTGAAAAAAGAGGGGAGAGAATGTGATGGAGAAGTTTATAGAACTTATGTCAAATATAATCAGGTTTATAAGTGTGCCGGGCATAAAGGCGGCACTCATAATCGGCATAGTGGTTGTAGTGGGAAGCTATGTATCCATGGTGGGCCGGAAAGAAACATGTGGCAGGCTCAAGAAGAACAGAGTCAAAATTTTCGTTGGCTGTTCGATTCTTGTGGTGGCATTCTTTTCGGTTTTTCTGCCTGCAGGTCTGAAGATTCAGGAGGCGGGAGACTATGAAGCCATGGCGCCTCTTGATTGGGAAAATCGAGATGTTTACGGTGAACGGGATGTTATAGATGTTACACTGAACTTTGCAGAAAAAGAGCAGATATCCCTTGGCGTTCTGGGCTTTCACGGCAAGTATGGATTCAGAAAAGAACTGGTGATTGAAGAGTCCACAGCCTTTTCTATGGGGATATCTCCAGAATCTGATATGGAATATATCCACTTTGGAATTTACAGAGACAAAGACTTGACTGACCCCATCGATGAAGCCGACGCCGGATATAACTTCAACGCCGACTGGCACATAGAAGAAGGGGCAGACCTCTCAGACTATCCTGACTACAAGACCAGTCTCTTTTCCCTTTTGCAGCCGGGTACCTATTATGCGGCAGTATACAGCACCAGTCCTTTTGAGGATAAACTGGTTTATAATTATGAAAGCTGGTACGATGTACAGGACAGCGATCTGACACTGAAAGAGGGACAGTATCAGTATTTTTACGCAGAACCGGGCAAAGAATATGAATTTCCTTTTACTGTGGCAGATGATGCGGAAATCGTACTGGAAACCTTTGGGGTGGCGGGGACGCTGACCCTGTACGACACAGACGGCAAAAC
>CABSEO010000057.1 GCA_902476665.1 uncultured Emergencia sp. | reverse complement strand
TTAAGAAAGAGACCAATGACAATTATCTTCTGAAAGGCAGTATCTGCGTCGTTGACGGCTGCAGTTTTCTGGAACTGGTGGAAGTGCTGCCTGCGCTGGAGCGACAGGTAAAGCATGCCAATGCTGTGATTGTCAATAAGCTGGATCTCATTGATGAAGCAACATTTAAGGAAATATCGGAAAAGATAAGCGAGATCAATGAAGCAGTGCAGATTTATGCCGCTACTCATTGTGATGTGGATATCAAGGATATTGTTGACCATTTTGCAGCATGCCTTATTGGAAGTGAAGAGACCACAAATACTTATGAAAGCCGTCCTCAGACTTTTATTGTCAGGGCTGATGAACCGGTGGAAAAGGATAAACTGGTTCGTTTTATCAAATCCATTGCAGGAAGCAGTTACCGAATCAAAGGGTTCTGTCGGACAGTGGAGGAGGGAACGCTGGAAGTCAGTGGCGTAGTGAACAATCTGGTTCTTACTCCGTGGCCTTCTGAGGAAAAGACCGAAATCGTAGTGATTTCTTCTGTAGGCATCAGAATGCTGAGCATGATTACAGAAAGTTCCAAGGATATTCTGGAAGGAAGGTTCTATCTTTAATGGCAGACGATAAAAAAAGATATTATCGAAAAAATGTGGAACTCTTTGTTTTACTGAATAAAATGAAACTTTGGCCGGCAAGAAGCGGTGTCCTGCATGGAATCAGAGAAATTGAACTGCAGGGAAAGTATATTGTCATGACTACTCATTGCGGTCAGACGCTGAGACTGTACAACTCGCGGAATTCCAGAGCTGCAAGATGGCTTAGAAACAAATGGGCAGCAGAACCTTGTAAAAAGTGCAAGGTGCCTGATTGGAAATTGCAGAAGTATTCTAAAACCATGTTTGCCTCCCATTATGGAAGTGATCTTACGCACAAGGAATAGGAGAGATAAGTTTATGTATATTGAAATGGACTGCCCTTGTCAGGGCAAGAACCTGGATAAACTGCTGCAGCCTTTGATCCTGTGTATTTTAGCGAAAGGACAGGATCTGCACGGCTTTGCGATTCTGAAGGAGATCGGAAAAATTTCCAGATTTGAAGGAAAGGTGCCGGATGCAACAGGCGTGTACCGTTATCTGAAAAAGATGGAAAATTCGGGACTTCTGACATCCAGATGGGAGATTGATGAGTCAGACGAGGCAGGAAAGCCGAAGAGAGTGTTCAGTATTACCGCGGAAGGAAAAGGCTGTCTGGCTAACTGGTCGATGGCACTGACTGACTATGAGAAATATATTCATCAGCTGATTGGCATGATTCACGAGGCTGTGTAAAAGGTAGCAGCGATGAAAGGGCAGGGAGGCCTTTTCTTTATTTAGCTTTAGAAAACGGATGCGATTGAGTGTCCGTTTTATTTGCATATAAGAGTGTTTGAAACCTTCGGGAGGAAACAGTATGGCATATGTGGCGCTTTATTTGAGTTGTATGGCTCTTGGCTACTTTTTGGGAAACAGGACGAGAGAAAAATTTGCATCTTTGTCTGGAATTGCCAATGGAATTATGCTGGTCAGTGTATCCATTCTGGTATTCCTCATGGGTATCCGTATGGGATCCAATGAGGAAATTATCCAAAATCTGGGAAACATCGGCCTGATGTCTCTTCTGTTTACTGTTGTAGTGGTGACAGGGGGGATTTTGTCCGTGACAGCTGCCAGAAAGCTGTTTGGAATTGATAAATACGGCAGACTGAAACACCAGGAGCTTTCCTGTG
Organism: uncultured Emergencia sp.; assembly: GCA_902476665.1. GTDB lineage: Bacteria > Bacillota > Clostridia > Peptostreptococcales > Anaerovoracaceae > Senimuribacter. Next base: position 7,093 of record CABSEO010000057.1, on the reverse strand, counting down.
AGTCCGAAGCACTGAAGGATTTCTGTAATGGTACTGAGATGGAGGGTGAGCCGGAGCAAAATGGTCATGATTCTGTGGGAATTATGACATTTCTCATTGTTATTTTTGTTGTTTTGGGAATTCTGTTCGGATATTTCTATATTCGCGTCCATGTTGCAGACGTAGAAGGCTTTAATGCGGATGCATCTTATGCAATGACTGCCGGACTCTGCGTTCTGATGGCAAGTATCGGCTTTGATATGGGAAAAACAGGAACAGTGGCCGCGCAGATCAAACAGATCGGTGCGCGGGTTTTGATTTTTCCGATTGCTGTCATTATCGGAACCGGACTGTCCTCCGCAGCACTCAGCCTTTTCCTGACAGAGCTGACCTTGCGGGAATGTCTTGCCATAGGCTTCGGTTTCGGCTGGTATACCTTTGCGCCTGTTACCATTTCCGGAGCAGGCCATGTGATGGCAGGCGCGGTTTCTTTTATGCATAATGTGATTCGAGAAACCTGTGGAATTATTCTGATTCCGATTCTGGCAAAAAGAATCGGGTATATTGAAGTTTGCAGCCTGCCGGGTGTGGCTTCCGCCGATATCGGCGTGACTCTGGTAGAAAAATCCACCAGAGCAGATATTATCATTTATTCTTTCGCCATAGGAATTTCGGAAAGTCTGCTGATACCATTTCTGGTAACAGTTTCAATCGGTGCATAAAGCACTGCCATAAGAAACTCCTGTGGAATTACAGGTGGAAAGATAAAAATCATAATTACAGGAGCACAATAAATGAAAAATAAGAAAAGATTTACGGGAAGCAGTGGATATGTGGCTTCCAAAGAACTGATGAACGCAGTCAATGTGGCAATTGCCCTGGAAAAGCCGCTTTTAATTAAGGGAGAGCCGGGAACAGGAAAGACCATGCTGGCTGAGGCTATTGCAGAAGCACTGGATATGAAACTGCTTATCTGGGGAATTAAATCCACAACCAAGGCTCAGGAAGGACTGTATGTTTATGATACGGTTCAGCGCTTATATGACAGCCAGTTCGGAGAGGGTGATGTATCCGATATTAAACAGTATATTAAACTGGGAAAATTAGGCGAGGCATTTACCTCAGAGGAACAGGTGGTACTGCTCATCGACGAAATCGATAAGGCAGATTTGGAATTTCCAAACGACCTTTTGTGGGAACTTGACAAGATGGAATTCTATATCAATGAGACGAAGGAGACCATCAGAACCAGGCATCGCCCTATTGTGATTATCACCTCCAATGCGGAGAAAGAGCTGCCGGATGCTTTTTTGCGGCGTTGTATTTTCCATTATATTGAGTTCCCGAATAGAGACAAAATGGAAGAAATTATCAGAGTTCATTATGGAGATATGGATAAAAAGCTGGTGCATGCGGCGTTAGAAGCTTTTTATGCGCTTAGAGGCATCGATCAGCTGCGAAAAAAACCAAGTACTTCAGAACTTCTTGACTGGGTGCAGGCTTTGCAGCTTTCTGGTGCATCAGTTGAGGAGATTACTCGGCATATACCGTATATTGGTGTTCTGCTAAAGAAAAATCAGGATATTGATATCGTAAAAGGACGCAGAAATGTTTATTGAGTTTTTTTATCTGCTTAGAGCACGTGGTTTAAAGGTTTCCATGAATGAGTGGCTTTGTCTTATCGAAGCGCTGAATCTGGGTCTGGCAAGAAATTCTCTCATGGAGTTTTATTATCTGTGCCGTAATATTCTGGTGAAAAGTGAAGCGGATTATGACAGGTTTGATCTTATTTTTGCCGAGTATTTTCAAGGAGTCAGGACTATTGAAGAACTTCCTGAGGAGCTGCTTTCCTGGCTGAGTCAGGGTGAGATTGAGCGTGAGCTAGCGGATAGGCCTGATTGGGCAAAGGAATATGATTTTGATACACTGATGGAAATGTTTAAGGAACGCCTGGCAGAGCAGACAGAAAAGCATGACGGAGGCAACTACTGGATTGGTACAGGAGGAACTTCAGCCATGGGGCATGGAGGATATAATCCCGCAGGTATCAGAGTAGGAGGATACAGTCGTCACAAGTCGGCGGTTCAGGTGGCTGGAGACAGGCATTTTCGCGATTTCAGACAGGATCAGGCTCTGGACTTCCGCCAGTTTCAAATGGCATTCCGGAAACTGCGTCAGTTTTCCACCAGAGTGGATGCAGAAAGAACAGAACTGGATGTGGATGGTACCATAGACGCGACTTGCAGCAATGGAGGGCTTTTAAAACTGGTGTATGAGAAGCCGAGAAAGAATACAGTCAAACTGCTGCTTCTGATAGACTCTGACGGATCCATGGCACCCTATACCAGGCTCTGCAACCAGCTTTTTCAGGCTGTTCATCAGTCAACCCATCTGAAAGATCTGAAGACCTATTATTTTCATAACTGTATCTATGATTATCTGTATACTACACCTGCCTGCAGACATGGACAGTGGCTGGAGACTGACTGGGTATTTCACAATCTTGACAGTGATTATAAAGTGATTTTTGTGGGGGATGCTGCCATGTCGCCTTATGAGCTGATGGCCAGAGGCGGGTGTCAGGACTGGAGTGTGTACAACGAAGAGCCGGGAATTCTGTGGCTGCAGAAGTTCAGGCAGAGATATAAAAAATGTATCTGGCTGAATCCAATAGGAGAGGAACGGTGGGAATGGACTTACGGTTCAAAGACTATCCAGATGGTTCGAGGCATATTTCCTATGTTCAGCCTGACATTAGACGGACTGGATCAGGGAATTCAAAAGCTGCTGACACGATAGTGCCGGCAGCTTGTTTCAGTTTCTGATAGAATTTTTGGCTTAATTGAACAGTAACCCCGGCAAGATAGAAAAGGGGACTAGTTGAAGTATCTGAAAACGCCTCTGACCTTGCCCAGTACTTTTACATCTTTGACAATGATGGGACTCATGGCGTCATTCTCGGGTTGCAGTCTGATATGCCCGTTTTCACGGTAGAAGGTCTTGACGGTGGCCTCGCTTTCAAAGCCGTCAATCATGGCTACGACAATTTCACCATTGCGGGCAGTATTCTGTTCTTCCACCAGAATCAGATCGCCATCCATAATTCCCGCATTGATCATACTTTCTCCCTGAACTTTCAGCATAAAATTGGAACGGCCCGCATACTGGGCAGGAACCGGAAAGGTATCTTCTATATTCTGCTCTGCGAGAATCGGCGTACCAGCAGCAACCCTTCCGATGATAGGCACATCAATGATATCCTGACGCTCGGTGCAGCTGTGCACTGATACCGGTTCTGTACTCTCTTCTTCCACCACCATCAGTGCTCTGGGCTTGGATGGATCTTTCTTTAGATATCCCTGTTTCACCAGACTGGCAATGTCTTTATGCGCGGTGGAAGTTGATTTTATATTCAAAGCTGCACAGATCTCCCTGACTGTAGGTGGATAGCCTCTTGTCCTGATTTCATGTTTCATAAATTCCAGTATTCTCTGTTCTCGTTCTTTCGGTTTATTCATAAGGTTCTCCTGTTTTGCTCAGCATCAGTTTTCTTTTCTGACAGTATATCATAATCCGAACAAAAAGTAAACATTTGTTCCCTGTTTTCGGAAAGGTTTAAACAGAAAGTAAGGTGTTTTCCACGGAAAATCAGACTGTAATGTTCAGAAAAAATTGACTTAACTTACAGAATCCCGTATAATAATAACAGTTGTATACATATTCAGAACTACTGAAACACACATTGGAGAATAAATATTTATGCTTAAGCAATGGTTCAAACTGACTTGCCTGCTTTATATTCTGTGGCTGATTCTGTCCGGCCATTTTGAAGCCAAGTATCTGATTCTTGGCCTGCTTGGTTCAGCACTGATTGGATATTTCTGCCTGCCGGCGCTTACCATTACCAGCAGTATCGGAAAGCGAGACTTTCATTTACTGGATATCAGCTTTCCTGCATTTTGTGGTTACTGGCTCTGGCTTCTAAAAGAGATCATCAAGTCAAGTCTCAGCGTGTCTGCGGCAATTCTAAGCCCTAAAATGAAAATTAATCCCGTTATCATCGAAATCGACTATATTTTCAATAATCCTGCGGCAGTTACGGTCTTTGTAAATTCTATTATTCTTACGCCGGGAACCGTAACTATCGATGTGAAGGATGAACGGTATTTTTATGTTCATGCGCTGACAGATTCGGCGGCCCTGGGGCTAATGGACGGAGAAATGCAGCGCAGGATCAGCAGAGTTTTTGAGAGATAATTTTCTCAGCTGACGGAAACGGCAGGAATCTGCCGTAAGATGGTAGGAAAGGTATTTTATGGACATTTTATTTGATCTATTGATCTTTGGCACAGTAGTGGTAATGGGACTGATGCTGATCAGAGTGCTGAAAGGACCGTCGGTGTATGACAGTCTCAACGGAATTTTTGTGATTGGTATTGATGTCATTTTTGTACTGCTGCTGGCGGGATTTTCCAGCGGCAGGCAGGATATGTTTGTGGATATTGCCATTACCTATGGAGTGCTGGGATTTGTCAGCACCATGATTATCGCCATGTTTCTGGGAGGGAATCATAAAAAATGACGTGGAATGAATGGATTGCAGCAGGACTGCTGCTTTGTGGATTCTTTTTAATGGTGGTTTCTGCCGTAGGAGTTCTCAGACTGCCTGATTTTTTTTCCAGGCTGCATGCTTCCAGTATTGGTGAGACTCTGGGGATTATTCTTGCGGGTGTCGGATTTGCCTTTTATGAGGGCCTGAATCTGACTACAGCCAAAATCCTGCTGATTGTAATTGCTGTTTTTCTGGTGAATCCGGTTGGGACCCATCTAATTGCAAAAGCTGCGATTAAGGCGGGGCATCAGCCATGGAAGGAGGAGAATGATGCAGATATTTCTCATTGAGGCGCTGCTCTTATTATTTCTGATTGCAGCGACAATTGTTATTATCCTGGACAAGGATCTGTTATCTTCGTCCATTATTTTCTGTGCCTTCAGTTTCTGCTCCATGCTGCTTTATATTATGATGGGAGCAGCAGATGTGGCCTTTACTGAGGCGGTTATTGGAGTAATTTCCACTACATATTTTGTAATCGCTATCAGAACGACCGACAGGTGGTGTAAATGATGAAGGGAAATTTCTGGAAGGCGGTCGGTATTTTTCTGGTTGTGGCAGCCACAGTGCTTTTGTGGAGCTTTATTGATCTGCTGCCGGTTATCGGGGACCCCGATTCCGCACCAAATACCCATATTTCTCGTGTATTTATCGAAAAAGGGCCGGAACAGACTAATTCTCCCAATCTGGTCACAGGAGTGCTGGCTGATTACCGTGGTCTTGATACAATGCTGGAAACCACTGTACTGTATCTGGCAAGTATCACTGTTACTCTGATTATGACCAGAGACAAGGAAAAGTCAATGGAGCGGACTTCTTTTGAGAGAATTCGCGAGTTCGGCATTACGGAAATCAAGGTGATCATGCCTGTTATTGTACCGGTGTTGCTTTTATATGCACTTTATGTACTGGTACATGGAGAAGTGAGTCTTGGTGGAGGATTTCAGGCAGGCGCTCTGCTGGCTCTTGCCTACATCCTTTATTCGCTGACTGAGGAGGAAGGAAAGGAGAGGCTTCGTATTTCTCATTACGGTTTTATCTCTATGGGTGCCGGCGGTCTTCTGATCTATTTTATGACTGGACTGATTCCGGTATTTTTCGGTGGAAATTTTCTGGAATACGGGAAACTTCCCATTCCCTTTGTCCATGAAGCAGAACGCCATTCTATCGGAATTTTATTTATTGAGATTGGAGTAACTCTTACCGTAGCTGCCAGTATTATTATGATTCTGGAGGCAATTTTGGAAAGGAAAACGATTGATGACAGAGCTTAACGCATTCTTGGCCGAAAACGGAATTTTTATGCTGACGATTATCCTGTTTTTTCTGGGATTCTTTGGTATGATTTCCTGCGGAAACTATATGAAAAAGCTAATGTGCATGAATGTGATGCAGGTTGCAGTGATCTTCTTTTTTCTCTGTCTGGGCCAGAAGACAGGTGGAACCATTCCGGTGATTCTGGATGGAATCTTAAACCCTGACGATTACATCAATCCGCTGCCCCATGCTCTGATGCTGACAGCAATTGTAGTCAGTCTTGGGACAACGGGAATGGGGCTTGCACTGTTAATGCGGATCAAGGATAAATATGGAACCCTTGAGGAAGAAGAGATCATCATGAAGGAAGAAGAGGAGGATGAGCTATGATGCAGCATTTACCGGCAATCATTGTGTTTTCTCCTTTTTTTGCAGCGCTTATCTGCCCTTTTGTTTCGATGTTTTCTAAATCTGCCGGCAGATGGGTGGTTGCTGCTTTTTCTGCGGTATCTCTTGTTTTGAGTGTTGTGCAGCTCGTACACATCAATTGTACAGGTGAAATTTCCTATTGGTTTGGTGGATGGAAGCCGCCTTATGGCATTGAGTTTGCAGTAGATTCTCTCAGTGCGGTTATTATTGTACTAATTTGTGTGATTGGATTTCTGACCATGATCTATGGAATTCCATTTATGAAGGATGAGAGCAGACAGACAAATGCAGGTTATTATGCGGTATTGTCTCTTCTTGTATGCGGACTTCTTGGGAATACGGCCACCAATGATGTGTTTAATCTCTATGTGTTTCTGGAAATTACATCTCTGGCAGGTTATGTGCTTATTGCCATGGGCGGGGGCAGAGGCGTCATTTCAGCGTTTCGCTATCTGCTCATCGGAACTATTGGCGCGTCCTTTTATCTTCTGGGCGTGGCGTTTATCTATGGAGAAACAGGTACACTGAACATGCTGGATATGGCAGGTCTGGTAGGACCGGTTCTCAGTTCAGGAACCACCATGATTTCCATGCTTTTTATCTTACTGGGATTTGGTATGAAAATGGCGCTGTTCCCTCTTCACGGATGGCAGCCAGAGGCTCATACCAATGCGCACCCCGGTGCGGATCCGATTATTGCCGGTCTTATGGTAAAAATTCCTGCTTATGTGCTGATACGCTTTTTTTATTATGTGTTCAATGCCAATACTCTGCATGTAGAAAGTATGGCGGTACTGGTGGCTATTATGGCAGGGG
>CABSEO010000056.1 GCA_902476665.1 uncultured Emergencia sp. | reverse complement strand
AACAAGTGGCGGTCTTGCGCCAACTGCCATAACACCTGCAGTCGGGTGAATTCTGCTGCCTCCGAAGTCAGGTTCCCAGTCAGGCTCCTGGACTTTTTCTGCCATCCCTTCAAACTGCCCCTTTCTGATCTTCACAAGATTCTGACGTTCAGGTCTTGTTGCGGAATATTCATAAAGAAAAACAGGAACTCCTGCCTCATCTGCAATTCTCTTTCCTACAACTTTAGAAAGCTCCACGCAGTCTTCTGTAGTGCAGTCTTTAATAGCCAGGAACGGCATTACGTCTACAGCACCCATTCTTGGATGTTCTCCCTGATGCTTTGTCAGATCGATGAGTTCTGCCGCCTTTTTTACCAGTTTCACACTGGCTTCTTCCACACCTTTCGCATCACCGATATAGGTAATTACAGTTCTGTTATGGCTTTCATCAGAACTGTAGTTCAACAGTGTGCAGCCCGGGGTTGTGCGGATCTGATCCACACAGGCTTCAATAACATCCTGTCTTCTTCCTTCACTGATATTAGGAATGCTTTCAATAATCTGTGCCATTTTGTTTTCCTCCTGAAAATTCAATTTTATACTAATGATGCTTATAGACTTTCTGCTACCTGCATATAAAGGTCATGGGCCACTGCATCAGCAGCATCGAACATCTTCTGACCTTCTTCTGCATAATACTTTGCTTTCGCTTCGTCCTTTACTCCTGGCAGATTGATCTTCACGTTGAGCCATGCGCCTTTGATACATCCGGTCAGATTGAGGATAGCAACACCCAAATCACTCGCAGCATTAGGATTAGACTTTCCAATCATAGTCTTTGCCAGCATAAGTCCTTCATAGCCCAGCTGCATGGTACGAAACGGTACTTCTGTGGATACCAGTGTACCATCAGCAATGGCCTGCTTTCTGGCAGCCTTCTGTTCTTCAGTTTCTTTAGGCATCTTAAAGGCAGCTGCCACCAGATTAAAGGCCTCTGTATCCTTATCTATGGCTTCTGTCAGTTCCTCATAAAGAGCCATCCCTTTTTCTTTTGCTTCTCTGCAGATCTCCTGATAGTCAGCATATTTTTCTTTTCCTAATGTCAGATCCGCAACCATCATAAACAGGCCCACGCCCTGTGCTCCCGCAAGCGCGCTGACAGAACCGCCGCCGGGAGCCGGCGCATCAGATTTCAAAACTTCCAGATAATCCTTTACCTGCATATCAATTAACTTCATTACATCAACTCTCCTTTTTTAATGACTTGCAATGCCAGATTGGACCCGAAACGGTAACAGAGCATATCCATATCTGGCGCATCCCAGATAACCAGATCCCCCTGTTTGCCGACCTCCAGAGTTCCCACCCTATCTCCTCTGCCGATGGCACAAGCAGGATTAATGGTTACTGCGGTCAGAACCTCTTCAGGCAGCATCCGGTATTTGATACATGCCAGATTCATAACAAACTGAAGGTTGAGGGATGGACAGGAACCCGGATTGAAATCCGAGGCCACCGCCACAGGAATTCCCATTTCAATCATTTTTCGAGCGGGCGCAAAATTCGCTCCCAGATAGAAGGAAGTGGCAGGAAGGCACATGGCGGTCACGCCGCCTTTTGCCATGGATTCCAGACCCTCCTCATTGATGGCGATAAGATGTTCACAGCTTACAGCTCCCATTTCTCCTGCCAGCACACTTCCTCCAATCGCCTCTATTTCATCAGCATGGATTTTCAGGCCAAAGCCCAGAGCTTTAGCCGTTTCCAGATATTTTTTGCTCTGCACATAATTAAATACCGAATCCTCAGTAAACACATCGGCAAACTCTGCCAGTTCATGCTCTTTTACATAAGGTATCAGTTCTTCGCAGAGCATATCAATAAACTCATCAGCTTTTCCTTTATATTCTTCAGGAATAGCATGTGCTCCCATAAAAGTAGCCACTATATCCATAGGATGATCTTCATTGAGCTTTTTCAGTACTTTCAGCATCTTGATCTCTGTATCAAAATCCAGACCGTATCCACTTTTTGCTTCACATGTGGTAACGCCCAGACCCATCATCTCGTCAAGAAATCCTTCTGTTTTATCATACAGTTCTTCAAATCCTGCAGCTCTGGTTTTCCTTACGGTATCCAGAATTCCGCCTCCCGCTCTCAGAATATCCAGATAGCCGGCTCCTTTTAATTTCATGGGAATCTCGTGCTGTCTGTAACCTCCAAACACCATATGGGTATGTCCCTCCACAAGCCCCGGAGTAACCAGTTTGCTTTCTGCATCGATAATGGTGTCTGCATTTTCTGCTCCGTCAGGCAGAGCTCCATCTGCGGTAATCTCCGCAATCATTCCATCTCTGATAAGAATCGCCGCATTCTGCAGTTTCAGATTTTCACTCTGCTCCTGGCCCCTATGGCTGTAACTGCCTGTAGGGGTCTGCAGAATACCGATATTTTTCACAAGTAATGTTGCCATTGTTCTCTCCTGCTCCCGTGTTCATCGGCTGTTTCAGAAAAACATAAAATCATCTGAAACATTTCTCTTCCATATCATCTTTTCCACAGCCAGAAGCTGTATTAATTCCGCAGTAAAGCCGCGGCTGATTCGCCGCGGCATGCTGCGGACAGAATATCCGCAAAATTATTTTACAAATTTATCTACAGTGTCTTCTACCAGCTTGTCATCTGCAAGGAATGGGATAGTGATATGTCCCTTACCTGCATAATTTTTATTGTATTCCACAGATGTAGACAGAGCGTTTTCATTTCTTGCCCAGTTTCTTCTGGCAACGCCACCCATAACGTCCCACATCATTGCAGATTTAATAATCTCATCGGTTCTCTCAGAGCCATCCAAAAGCAGTCCGAATCCGCCGTTGATAGCCTTTCCGATACCTACTCCGCCACCGTTATGCAATGCGCACAGAGACATACCCCTTGCTGCATTTCCGGCAAAGCACTGTACTGCCATATCTGCCATAACGTTGGAGCCATCCTTGATGTTGGAGGTTTCTCTGAATGGAGAATCTGTACCTGATACGTCGTGATGGTCACGTCCCATCATGATTGGTCCGCACTTACCTTCTCTAACCAGTTTGTTGAAGGCCAGAGCGATATTAGTTCTGCCTTCTGCATCCTGATAGAGAATTCTTGCCTGTGTTCCCACAACCAGCTTGTTGGCCTTAGCATCTCTGATCCATACCCAGTTGTCTCTGTCCTGAGCTCTTCTGTTCGGATCAATGCATTCCATGGCTGTCTTATCTGTCAAATCCAGATCCTCAGGCTTGCCTGACAGGCATACCCATCTGAATGGTCCATATCCATAATCGAAGAGAACAGGGCCCATGATGTCTTCCACATAGGAAGGCCAGATGAATCCATCTTTATCATCATATCCATTCTTGGAAATCTCTTTGATTCCTGCATCATACATAGCTTTCATAAAGGAATTTCCGTAGTCGAAGAAGTAAGTTCCTTCTTCTGTCAGAGCCTTGATCGCCTTGTAATGTCTATGCAGTGTCTTGTCTACCTCTTCACAGAATTTCTCCCTGTCTTCATGAAGAAGTTTGGTTCTCTCCTCAAAGCTCATGCCCACAGGACAATATCCTCCGTTATATACATTGTGACAGGAAGTCTGGTCGGAAAGCAAATCGATGTGGAAATTCTTTGCCACGGCAGCCTCAAGGAGATCTACAATATTCCCGTGGTAAGCGATGGAGATACTTTCTTTTGCTTTTACCTTTTCCTCAGCCAGTTTGAAAATTTCGTCGATGTCATCCATAATCACATCAACCCATCCCTGATCATGTCTGGTCACAATTCTGGAGTAGTCAACTTCAGCAAAGATACCTACTGCATTGGCAATATTAGCGGCCTTCGGCTGAGCTCCGCTCATACCTCCAAGTCCGGAGGACACGAAGGTGTGACCCTCCAGATCTCCCTGCTCGGCAACTCCCAGATATTTTCTGCCCGCATTCAGAATGGTGTTGAAAGTACCGTGAACGATGCCCTGAGGCCCAATGTACATCCATCCTCCCGCTGTCATCTGACCATAGTTGGCAACGCCCATTTCCTCGGCAATTTCCCAGTCGTCCAGATTGTCGTACATGCCGATCATCATAGAGTTAGTGATGATAACACGAGGAGCCTCCGGTTTTGAAGGAAACAGCCCCAGCGGGTGACCTGATTCAACAACCAGAGTCTGGTTCTCTGTCAGCTCTTCCAGATATTTTTTAATCAGGCGATACTGTAGCCAGTTCTGACAAACCTGACCTGTTTCTCCGTAGGTTACCAGTTCATAAGGATACAGAGCCACCTCAAAATCCAGATTATTTTCTATCATAACCTGAAAAGCTTTTCCCGCCAGACACTTGCCCTTATATTCATTGATAGGCTTTCCGTAAATTCTTCCTTCAGGACGATACCTGTAGGCATAGATTCTGCCTCTTGTTGTCAGTTCTTCCATGAATTCAGGTGCCAGCTTTTCATGCAGCTCTTCCGGTACATAACGAAGTGCATTTTTCAGTGCAATCTTTGTCTGTTCTTTTGTCAGTCTGAAACCTCTGTCCGGAGCTCTTCTGATCCCCTCCTGAAAGACAGGGTAGTCCGGATACTCGTTGCCCAGCTGAATAGTCATAGCGCCCGCCACAGTTTTATTGTCAATCATAGTTCTTACCTCCATGTTCTTTATTTTAAAGTAACAACCTTTTCTACTGCTTCTAAGAGACTGTCATCTTTCACCATCTGCTCAAACTTGGCAAGTTCATCATGCATGATGATATCCTGATCAATCGGATCGGACAGCGTTCTGATATAGTCGTAAGCCGCTCTGGTTGCAGGAGCCAAATTGTCAATGCTGCTTTCTCCGATTTCCTGTCTCAGCCAGATTCCCTGTGCTGCGGCTGCAATTTCGATACTCAGAACTTTCTGTGCGTTGTCCAGTACCATGGCAGCTGTTCTTGCTGAAGTGGTACCCATAGACACATGGTCTTCCTGATTGCCTGAAGACGGAATGGAGTCAACGCAGGCAGGATGGTCATAGACCTTGTTCTCGGAAACCATAGAAGCTGCCGCATACTGAGCAATCATAAATCCTGAACATACACCGCCATGTTTGGTCAGGAATCCAGGGAGTCCCTCAGACAGTGCCGGATTGATCAATCTTTCAGCTCTTCTTTCTGATACGTCAGCCAGTTCAGAAATAGCCATCTTCATAAAGTCAAACGCAAGGGCCATCGGCTGTCCATGGAAATTTCCTCCGGAAATCACCTCATCCTCATCCGGGAAGACAATCGGATTATCTGTCACAGCATTGATCTCACGAGAAACTGCCTCATACACATACTGAATCGCATCTCTTGATGCTCCGTGAATCTGCGGAATACATCTCAGAGAATATGGATCCTGTACCTTGGTCGGCTGCACTTCCAGGGCATTTTTGCTTCCGGAAAGCAGTGCCAGCAGATTTTCTGCTACGTCCTTCTGTCCCTGATGTCCTCTTACATCCTGCACTTTACTGTCATAAGCCTTGGTAATACCGTGAAGCGCCTCGGAAGTCATAGCAGTGGCAATGTCGGCAACCTTCAGCAGCTTCATAGCGTCCCAGAGAACATTGACGCCTACGGCTGTCATCATCTGCGTTCCATTATTCAGTGCAAGCCCTTCTTTCGCTGCCAGCTGAACAGGCTGAATTCCTTCCGCTGCCATTGCTTCAGCCGCATCCACAATCTCACCTTTATATTCCACTTTACCAAGACCGATAAGGCCCAGTGCAATCTGGGAAAGCGGAGCCAGGTCTCCGGATGCCCCCAGAGAACCTTTTCTTGGAACCACAGGGTGAATTCCTGCATTAAGCATATCAACCATAGTCTGAATGGTAGAGAGTCTGATACCGGAATTCCCTCTGGAAAGAGCATTGCAGCGCAGCAGCATAGCTGCTCTTACATACTGTCTCGGATACGGATCACCGAAGGTACAGGTATGGCTGACAATCAGGTTTCTCTGCAGATCTGCAGTCTCCTCTTTAGAAATCAGTACGTTTGCAAACTTACCGAAGCCTGTGGTCAGTCCATAGATAACTGCCCCTTCTTCCAGTTTTTTCTCAATATAGTCTCTGGCTTTCTGCACAGCCTTCTGTGCTTCTGGTGCAATCTCTACCTTTTCGCCTCCACGGCAAACACGGATCACTTCTTCGACCGTCAGGTCACGTCCATTGATAATGACTGCCATAATTTCCTCTCCTATCTTTAATATAATTTCACGATAAGTAATAAACATTCATCATTGTCTTTATGATTTTCTTACTGAATATTATACCTTCTTTTTTCTGATTGCGCTATACTTTTTTGAGAAAAAACTCAATTATTATGCGGTTTTCAGGGCCAATTTCAGAAAATTCTTCACCACGCACGCAATATATTTTCCCCTTGTATCGCTTTATCAAATTATCACTTTACCGTGTATAATTATAAAACAAATAGGTTCAATAGACTCTATCCATTGCAAATACACAGCTATGGGAAGTTTTCATTGCAAATTCTCTTGTACTTTCAAAAAAACACCGAAAATCGTAAGATATTCTTTAGATTTTTTCATATTTATACAAGGCAAATCGTGGTATACTATAGTATCATTAGAACAAAAAACAAGAGGGTGTTGATATGCTCAAGATTAGAAAAAGAATCAGTATTTTACTGACTGCAGCTCTTCTCATTTCCTGCCTGCAGCTGACTGCCACAGACGCAGAAGCCGCTTCCTATACCGGCAGATACTGGCTGAAAGTCAACGAGCAGCAAAACGTAGTGACTGCTTATCGAAAGGAAGAGGGAAAATGGAAACCTGTCCGGGCAATGCTCTGCTCTACAGGTCTTAACGGCACAACTCCGCGGGGTACTTTTTATACGCAGGGAAAATGGAACTGGGGCGAACTGATCAACGATGTATACGGACAATACTGCACACATATCACGGGAGATATTCTGTTTCATTCCGTTTATTATACAAAGCGGTATGATAAAGCATCTCAGGTCACCAGTCAGTTTAACAGGCTGGGAGAGGCAGCTTCACACGGCTGTGTCCGTCTTTCTGTGACAGATGCCAAGTGGATCTATGTAAACTGTAAAGTAGGTACAAGAGTAACGATTTACCGGAGCAGCAATCCGGGTCCTCTGGGGAAACCGTCTCCTACCAGAGTCAGCACAAGTCGTTATCAGTACTGGGATCCGACAGATCCCGATCCTGACAATCCATACTATATCGTTCGAAAGCCTGCGATCACGGTATCTCCCAAGAAAAAACTGACTGTGCAGTACGGCAGTACCTATTACATCAAAGATTATGTCAACGCGAAAGATCCAAACACCTTTCAGAATCTGAAAGATAAAATAAAGGTCAGCAGTGTTCAGCGTTATTCCGTCTCTAAAGGAAAATACATCAATGCAGACTTTTCAACCAAAACTCTGGGAACTTACAAAGTAACCTATTCTGTGAAAGCTCCTCTGGGAAAAACAGCTTATAAAACCATCAGGATTAAAGTGGTGGACAATCTGAAAGCTCCGACCATTTCCGGCGCAAAAAACAGAACGGTTACCTGGGGAAATACAAACGCAGTATCGGGAGTAACAGCTAAGCAGGCCAGCACTTCACGAACCACTGCCATGAAGGTGCTCATCAAAGCGCCGGGCAGTTCAACCTATAAAACCTACAGCTACAGTGCCGCCAAAACCTACCGGTTTGCAAAGACAGGGAAATACTCTGTCAGATATGTGGTAAAAAACAAATATTCACCATACAAAGAAGCATCCAGAACCGTAACCATTACCAGCAAAAAAGGCACTGTCAATGAAGATCCGGCTCTGGTTATTCCTGACAGCAAGGGTGACAGAACTGTAATACTGGGAACACAGCAGGCTTCAGATCTGTTTAGCGGAATCACCGCATCCCATAACGGCAAAGACGTTACCTCCCGGATTCAGATCACACTGAAACGGCCGGACACCGCAGAAACGATCACCCTGACACAGGCCGAAGCTACAGCATATATTATGGATATCGAAGGCACCTACACTGTGACTTATTCAGTTAAAAACAGGTATACTCCATATCAGACTGTAAAAAAGACCGTTAAAGTTCAGGCGGTTCCATCGCAGAAAGAAATCATCTGACAAGACAGTTCTTATGGCCATTCCTGCCGGAGCTGCTCAAATTTAACCCAAATCACAGATTCTGTCTATTTGGGTATAAGCCCAAAAGACAAAAGTTGACCCAAATCTCATACGCTTACAGTAAACTGGTCTTTCGGTTTAACTGTAGCGATTATCACAGGAAAGCACTTTTCAAAAACTATAAAAACCGGAACTGTAATGGGAGAATTCATCTGCAGTTCCGGTTTTATAATTTATTTTCTTGCCTCAGCTGCTCTTGCATGTCCTTCCAGACCTTCTCCGTATGCCATTCTGGCAACCAGAGGGGCAATTGCTTTTGACGCTTCTTCCGTCATGCGCTGATGAGTGCAGACTTTCAAGAAAGTGCCCACCCAAACTCCTCCGGTATATCTGGCGGCTTTCACCGTCGGAAGCGTGTGATTGGTTCCCGAAGCATAGTCCCCAAACACTTCAGCTGTGTTTCCTCCGATAAACAGAGAACCATAATTATACAGTTTCTCAAGAACCGGCTCAGGATCTTCAAGGTTCACTTCCAGGTGCTCCGGTGCATACTCGTTGGACAGGGCTACTGCCTGTTCCAGATCATCCACCACAATAACCTCCCCATAATCCTCCCAGGATCTGGCTGCAATTCCCGCAGTGGAAAGTGTTTTCAGTTCCTCTTCCACGGCTCCAATAACCTGCTGCCCAAAGGCTTCATCGGTGGTAATC
>CABSEO010000055.1 GCA_902476665.1 uncultured Emergencia sp. | reverse complement strand
TCCCCCTTTTATGAGGCCTACGTTTATAGAAGTTCCTTTCCCGTAGTTTTTCAGCTTATCCAGCTTGAGAATCCAGTGAGCCAGTTCCACCACAGCACTGGCCCCCTTCTGAGGTGCCGTTCCTGCATGAGAGGCAATTCCCTTTATCTGAATGTGATATTTTGCAATGCCCTTACGTTCATTGACCAGTCGACCGCCTTTACGTCCCCCTTCAAAAATCAGCGCTCTTCTGCAGCGGCTTCCCCAGTCCCTCAGAATCTGTGCTGAATCTGCAGACCCTATTTCCTCATCGCTGTTCAAAACAATACACAAAGAGACTCTCGGCACTGTTTTTATCAATGCTTCCGCCAGGTATAAAATCAACAGTGCGCCCGATTTCATATCAATAGTTCCCGGACCGTAGGCGCAACCATTTTCTATGAAAAAGGGCCGATTTGAGGCAGTGCCGTCAGGAAACACAGTATCCAGATGCCCTCCAAGATAAAACTCATAAAGCGGTTGGGTCTGAGGAGTCACAGCTGCAACCACAGGCCTTTTCGCATCACCTGCCTCAAGGAGCTGTGTATGAAATCCGGCCTCACTGAAACGCTGGAGAAAAAAGTCTGCAATTTTCCGACAGCCGGTCACATTGGCGGTACCGCTGTCAATGTTCACAATATATTCCAGATCCTTAAGATACCTTTTTTCATTAAACATATCGTACCCCCTTTCCTTTTCTTTATTGTACCCTAAGGCTGAGTCGCTTACAACCAGAAAGAAAGTTTCGTTCTTTTTCCGGAAATGTCGCATAGATTTTTAACAGGAATCATTTTGAAGGGAGAAACGCCATGATACATGAAAACGATATACCGGAATATGCCCTGCAGCCTGCCAGAGCGCCTAAGGTCACTCCTGCAGATGCGATTTATCATACGCAGAAAATTATCTATCCCTCAGAGGAGCAGACCGTCACCTATCAGTTCGAAGAAGATATTCTGGTACCCGACACAAAACCCGATATGCGGGAAATTCTTTTAATGGATGCATCCTGCGATATTATGCCTGCAGAAAAAAAAGTCTCACCCAAAACTGATGATCTGCTGAATATTACAGGCACCGTCACAGTGCAGACCATTTACGACTCCGAATCAGATGATCAGGAGCCCATTTCAATCACTTCTAAAGTTCCCTACAAATATCAGTGGAGTCTGAATCCTGTGGACCAGGCGGAAGGAATCTTTGAAAGCCGTGTTAAATCACTGGAATTTATGATCGTCAATGAGCGAAAATTCCGCGTCAAGGTGACGCTGGAATTTTCCGGTCAGCTTTTCTGTCAGCAGGAGTTTCAGTTCTTTGGCGGGCTGAGAGAAGAATCTCTGGAAACCAGAAAAAAACAGATTGCCATGACATGTCTGGATCTGGTAAAAAAAGACGAAACTTCTATCGATGAAACTTTTCCCTGTAAAGACAGTTCTTTAAAACCGGAATATATTCTGAAGCAGGACTTTATTATCACCGAAAACTATCGCCAGGTCACTACAGAAAAGGTGGTTATCAACGGTTTCATTTTCTGCAGCCTGTTATATTCCGCCGTCTGCCCTGATAATGACGAACAAGGCTCTGTCATCTGTCATCATAATCAGCGTATTGAATTTACCCAGTTTATCCCAATCGAAAAAGAACATCGGGGCAAAAACTGGAGTGCAGTGAAGGCATTCTTTACTAATAAAGATCTGCTGGTCACCATCGAGCACGGCGAGGAAGAAAACAGCCAGACTCAGTTCCGTATCAGAGGAGATATACAGACCAGAGTAGAGCTTTATGAAATGTGTCAGAAGGATGTCATCACCGATGCATATCATCGTGAAAAGAATTTTCAGTTTCAGGTTGTCAGAAAGCAGATTTCCAACATCTCCGATGCCGCTATGTCAGAAACCTCTGTCAGAGAAATTGTCAGTCTTCCGGAGGGAATAAAGGCCGCCGATGCCATTTACTGCACCAGCAGCATTCTGGACTGTCAATGCAGCTGCGAGCGTGGCAGAATTGTAGTAACCGGTTCTGCATGTTGCTCTGCACTCTGGAAGGATCCTGACGGAGGATTCCATACAGAAAAGCTGGTTCCGGACTTCCGCGGCATTGTAGATATGGAACGGGCTGCAGCAGGTCAGAAAGCTATCTGCAGACCTGTTATCAAAACTGCCTGGGCTGAGCTTATTAATGAAAAACAGATTGAGATTAACTGTGTGATCTGTCTCTGTGTAGAGCTTTACGATGATAGTGAAATTATCCTCCTGGAACAGCCTTGCTTTACGGAACAGACTGTAGAAAAAGAATATCCCATGGTTGTTGTCACCATGAAAAAGGGAGAAACTTTATGGGAACTGGCAAAACGCTACCGTACCACAGAAACCAGTATCCGTACTGCCAACAGCCTGGAAGATGAGCCACTGCCCGGACAGAGACTTTTAATCATCAGATAATACCGCAAAACTTTCCACATATAAGGTATATTTTTCAGATTCCCGTCCATAATCAGGTTAGAATTCCTGAGCAAAAGGGCTCAGAAATCAGAAAGGACGGGAATTATGAAACTGACATTACTGCAAAAGGAAATTCTGATATGGCTGACTTTTTTCTTTCTCTGTGCGTTGGGCGGAATTTATTACATAAATCATACGCCCAACGAGCATCCGGGAATCATAAGGCTTCATGTGGTTGCCAACAGTGATTCTCCTGAAGATCAGGCCCTGAAACTGAAGGTCCGAAATGAAATTATCAAATTCATGGAAGACGGCCAGTCCCAGAATGGGCAGGCTGATATCGAAACAGCACGCACATATGTGACAAATAATATAGATAAAATAGAAGAAATTTCTAATAAAGTGATAAACGAAAGCGGCTTTGATTATCCTGCCAGAGCAGCTCTGAAGGTAACCTATATTCCGCAGAAAAGTTATGAAGATCTGACTCTTCCCGCAGGGAATTATGAGGCCCTGAAAGTGACACTTGGACGTGGTGACGGACAGAACTGGTGGTGCGTTATTTTTCCTCAGCTCTGTCTCATTGGAGAAAAAGATGGAAGCGAAAAAATTGTGCTGAAATCAAAAATAAAAGAAATAATGAAAGATGACCTGACAACGGAGGTAAAAGGAGTCCACAGGAAGAAAGAATGGTAAGATACTTTTTCTCATTGTATTGCAGCAAAAAGAAAAGAAAGGAGCAGTTCCCTGCGGCACTGCTCCTTTTTCTGCTGAGAAAATACTATTTCACCATTCTCCAGGCTTTATTGGAATACTGTGTATATACAGTCTCTCCTTCTATGTTTCTCACACCGCGAACCTTATAGTAGTAGCGAGTACCTTTTTTCAATTCTTTGGTGTTCTTATACCAGTTGCTGAGACCTCCCTGTTTCGTCTTGAAGTATGGCTCGGTCCCATATCCACTGTTTCTTTTCTTTGACTTATATACCTGATAATAATCCACTTTATAGCCTTTGGATTTTGTCCAGTTCAGCTTTATATATCCTTTACCCAATGTAGATTTCAACTTAATGGTGGTGTTTTTCACTCCCTGTTTCAGGGCATCGTCAGGGTCAGCCTGACGCTGGATTGACATCTCCAGATTAACTGCGGTAAATTTATTCAGATCGCTCATATTATCACCGGCAGAGCCTTTGGAGTATTTTTCACTGCCCATATAAGTCAGTGTATCGTCAGTCTTGGAATATGTAACACTGAAATCAGGTCCATCCTTAAAAATATCATTGGTGGCTTTTTTAATCGGCGCACTGACTTCATCCAGTGTACTTGAGACAAATTCACTGATCATGCGAGTGGTTCTGTACGAATACATTGCATCATCCTTTACTGTGACAGTATCGCCTTTTTCTTCTACAGCCGGTTTGGATGACACGACCTCACCTGTTTTGAAGTTATAAGTATCGCCTGCGGTGAGATAGCTCAGCTTCAGTCCTGTCACGCCAAAATATCCGTCTTTAGACCACTGAGCATTTTCTGCGTTCAGAATATAGGCGCCTCCATTACCACCTACGGTACCTACCCCGTCCTGAATCCGCATAAAGGTTCCTTCATCCAGACCCATTGCCATGCCTTTCGGGTCAGTATCTCTCAGTGCAACTGCAGAACGTCCCAGTCTTCCTCTGGCGTCAAAATGGGTGTCAATGAGCAGTTTCTGTCCCAGTGCGTGGTTGATATATCCAGTGCTGTTAAAGTAAATTGCATTATACAGATTGGAACTGTCCAGTTCAGGATCTACCTGGTCTTTACACCACTTGGCGATATCGATAAACTCTGTCTTATTCCAATACAGCGTCTCATAAGAATAATTTCCGCCTCCACCGCTGGAAAGTGTAGGTCCTGACATCACACCTGCACCTGCACTGGTGCCGACAATGGTACCACCTATGTCATAAACATACTGAACCGCTTCCCCTACTTTTGTCAGATTTCCATTTCCGTCAGTAAGACATCTGGCGTGCATTGCCTGATCTCCTCCCAGCAGAAGTACAATATCACAGCTCTTTACCAGATCTGCAAAATACTGTTCATTTGCTACATTCTTGTAATTTTCGATAGACAGCGGAACATAAACCGCATCACATCCATGACCGTCCAGAACGGTTACATCAGATTCGTCTCCATAATTACAGAAATAATCATACATGGTATTTTCTGCACCATATGAAGTTTCCATAACTGCGATTCTCGGACGTTTCTGATCTGCCGTCGGTTTAAATCCCTGCATAAATGCATCAATATACTCCTGCACATAGGTAGAGGATTTTGGATAGATTGAGGTTGCTCCACCTGCAGGCATAATGATACCGTGTCCTTTTCCTTCTCCAATTGATGTCTTGACGATATCCGGTTTTCCTTCCGGAATAATAAATGAATCTGCTTTGAACAGTCTCAGAAACTCACCATTTTTGTCTACAGGAAGGCTGTAGACATAATAGAAGTCGTCATGATTTCTGCTCTGTCCATCGATATCCTTTGTAAGTGTCTCCAGCGACTGTGTAAATGTCTCTTTTTTACTGTCATACGGAACTTTCAGCGCTTTGCCCTCACTGATCAGAGCCTCAGCATCTGTTATCTTCTTTACATCTTCCTTTGTATGGGAATAACCTCTCTTCGAATAAAACAGAAGGCAGTAGTCTATCGTTTCATCTCCCGGATTTTTAAATTTAACGCTGTAATCTGACAGTTCATATCCACCGTCTCTGATCACACTTATCTCAAGGGCAGGTTTAACGATATGTGTCGTGTCTGCTTCGGCAATTCCCAGAATTCCGGTTTTGGACAGAGAAAGTACATAGAAATGGTACTCTCCCGGTTCCTGAAGAGTTTTTCCCGATACAACATCTTTTTGCCCGGAATAAAAGGTGTTGTATGTTCCGTCAGCATAACTCAGATCTGTGATATGTTTGCCCCGATTGATATCCGAGTCTAAACTCAGAATTTCTTCAAAAGAAAGAGATGAAAGATATTTCATCACCTCTTCCTTTTCAGAGGCAGAATATATCATCATATAGCTGTCCAGTTCACTATCATCTTCAGGCGGGAAAAATCCCAGCTGAAAATCTGCCGGATATTCTCCCGTAGCGAGAATTTTTACGTCTGTCGGTGCTCTACCTGCCATCTCGTCATCACTTAACGCATACCCGGAAAATGATGAGAATACCAAAGAAAGAATTAATACTGTCACGATAATTAAATTCTTTTTCATTTTTTTCCTCTCAGTCTGATATCCACGACGTTATACGAATTAAAACAGGCAGGAGCAGAGTCTTGACTCTGCTCCTGCCAACATCAATACCACAAAGCCAAAAACATTTACAAAGCGATATGTGCTTCACCAGACCGGTGAAACATCTGATTCAGGTATTTATTATTCAAATTGTCCTTTTACGATTGGTGTTCCGTCTTTCACCATGACCTGTCCCAGTGCAATTACTGTGTCAACAGACAGATCTTCGCTGAGTATGCACAGATCAGCATCATAGCCCGGAGCAATATGACCTTTTTTTGCAAGACACAGCACTCTGGCAGGATTGGAAGTAATCGCCTTTACAGCAATTTCAAGTGGAATGTTTTCGCGTTCCACGCATTCCTTTACTTCTTTCAGCAGGCAGCTTGACTGACCCATGCCCATTCCCAGAAATTCACCTTCCGGAGTGAACAGCGGCAGGCTTCCCTGGCCATCAGAGGAAATGGTAAACAGATCACTGTCAATTCCCTCATCCAGCATTCTCTTGATGCCGGTGGAGACACGAACCTCATCGCAAACCTGTTCCCAGTAGTCAATATCTTCATTTCCGGTAAAGTCCACTGTACCGCCGCCTTTTGCATATTCAACAGCTCTGTCAAATAATCCTGCATTCCTGTTTACATGGGTCGGCAGGAACTGGGTAGCCGGAATTTCTGTTTCAGCAATGACCCGTTCAATCAGATCCATGTAACGAGGGCTGTCGCCCAGATGGATGTTGATAATTCCCGCTTTTCCGGAAAGGATTCCTCCAAGCCTTGCATTGGAGCAGAGCCTTGCAAATTCTTCATAGGTAGGCTGAGATGAGCGATGATCCGAAATGGCAATTTCTCCAACGCCGATAAATTCTTCGATCATCATAATGTCTTTAACTACGCTGTCTGTTAATGTGCGTACAGGCACCTGATAGTTTCCGGTATAAGCAAACGCGGAAATTCCCTGCGCTTTCAGACCTTTTGCCTTAGCAATCAAGGCATTGGGATCACGTCCGATACCATCTGTTCCCAGGCATCCGACCACAGTGGTGATGCCGTAACGTGTCAGACCGGAAAGCGTGGATTCCGGCGTTCTGTTTGCAAAACCGCCTTCACCGCCTCCGCCTAAAATATGAACATGGCTGTCAATAAAACCAGGCGTCATAATTTTTCCGCTGCCGTCAATCACTTCAACATCAAAGCCTGCAGGAGCTTCAATCTTTTCATCGATTTTACAAATTTTGTCTCCGCACAGAAAAACGTCTTTAATTCCCAAATCTTCCGGTGCATAAACATGAATATTTTTTATCAGTTTCATAATACAACACACCTCTGCCATTAGAATCCAATCATGCTTGCAATCATCATTGTAATAATCGCCATGATGACCAGAACGCCCAGGAACTTCCACATGAATTTAACCCAGTTGGACCATTCAATTCTTGCAATTGCCAGAGCGCCCATCAGACATCCTGAAGTAGGCACGATGATGTTTGTAAATCCGTCACCAAGCTGGAATGCCAGAACTGCAGTCTGACGTGTTACACCCAGAAGGTCTGACAGAGGTGCCATAATCGGCATAGTCAGTGCAGCCTGACCGGAACCGGATACAACAAAGAAGTTGAATACTGACTGGAAAAGATACATCAGTACAGCTGCAAAAGTACCGGAAACATTGACAAATGCTTCAGAAATACCATGCAGAATTGTATTCAGTACTGTAGGTGCTGTAGGATCGGAGCCTCCCAGTACGAGCATGATGCCCTGCGCCATACCTACAATAATGGCAGCGCCCACAAGATCAGATGCTCCCTGCTTGAATGCAGAAGCCATATCATTAAAGCCCATCTTATTCAGCTTAAAGATCACACCGATAATACCGGAAATGAATCCCATGATGAAGAACTGAGTAGCGATTTCAGGAATATAATAGCCTTTTTCCATTACACCCCAGATAACCCAGATCATACCGAAAAGCAGCACAAGCAGAACCAGTGCGTGACCCAGTTTGAACTTTTCAGTTCCAGTCTGCTGAGAACCTTCCAGATCTTCCCGGAAATACGCATCAGATTCATAAGAAACAGACTTGGTCGGATCTTTCTTTACTTTTCTTGCATGAATCATGGTCATAACAATTCCTGCACCGGTGAATACGATCCACAGTATAATACGGAATGTGGCACCGGAGAATACCGGAACTCCGGCAATTCCCTGCGCAATGGCAAGAGAGAAAGGATTCATCCAGGATGCACCGAATCCAATCTGTGTTGCAACATAAGTAATCAGTACGCCGGTAACACCGTCATATCCCATGGCAATAACCATCGGAACCATAATCATAGCAAAAGGAAGAGCCTCTTCACCCATACCGAATACAGCTCCGCCTAAGGAGAACAGAATGAAAATAACAGGAAGCAGCAGATATTCTCTTCCGCCGGTTTTTTTGATCAGATTCATAATTCCGGCTTCAACTGCACCTGTTTTCAGGATGATGCTGAATGAACCACCGATTACCAAAATCAGCGCAATGATGCCTACAGCAGAACCCCATTTGTCTCCGCTTACAAGACCTTCAAACATATAGTTGAACAGGCCTACTTCACCGCCAGGTTCAAAGAGGCTGATACCGTCTTTGAGCGGTTTTCCGTCTTCTCCCAGCATATACTGGAAGCTTCCGTCTTTGATAACTGTTCTGGTACTTTCCGCTCCGTCTACAATATAGGTGACATCCTGGGTTTCATACATACCCTGCGGAATCAGATAGGTAAGTAACGCAGCGAAACATACAACAAAGAATACGATGATATAAGTATCAGGCACTTTAAATCCTTTGTTGAGTGTTTCAAGGGCCTCACCCTTTTTCTTTTTACTCATAGAACTTTCCTCCTAAATTTTATTTCACTTATACATAGTGCAATTATGGTGCCAATCAAAAAACCCCTAAAACAGGGGTTTTTTGGCGTTTTCGGTCTAAAATTGCGGATCATTCAGGATCTTCGGATGATCCTGTTTCAAGAAGGGAAAATCCGATATCTGTCGGAAACAGTCCGTATCTTCCCTCTGATGAAGATACCAGACCATCCTTTAACAACAGTGAAATTGTCTTGCGGATT
>CABSEO010000054.1 GCA_902476665.1 uncultured Emergencia sp. | reverse complement strand
CCGGCTTCACACCTTACGAAGGTGAATGGTGGCACTTCTATGATAAAAATACCCTGCCGGTAAGATATCTGGATGTTAATCTTGATTAGGATTGTCTGTTTTAGAGGTATCAGAGGATTCCTGTTCGGCCAGCTTCTGCATTTCTTCCATAGCGGCCTTTCTCTTTCCCATGAGAGAATCCATCAGCGATTTATCATGATTTTTCATGATGTATACGAATGAAACTAAGATAATAGCAATGCCGATAAAAATTTTGACAGTCATAATGTCATCCTTTCACTTATAAATTCAGCTTATATATTATACGAATTCATATTAAAAAGCAAGGAGATATCATATAATGAACCGACATTTTTCTGTAATCAGCAAGCGTGGTGCCGTCACAGCCGCTCTGTTCACCCTTATTAACATTGTGTTATTCTCTCTGTCTCTGGCCATGAGACTTGGAGGAGGATCAAGGTTATGGCTGCTTCCAATCATTGTTTTTGCAGTGTTATTTCTTTTCAGTATCATGATCCTTGTATCCGTTCTCAGTGCCGGTATCGATATCAAGAATGGTACAGTCATCATGCCGGATCTGGATGCATCCCGAGGGAAACAGCCAAAATTTCAGATCGAAGAACTTAAAGATATTTGCCTTCAGGACGAAGATGGAAACACGCTGAATCCTAACCAGGACAGTCTCATCGGGGCACGGATTGTCTTCCTTCTGGAAGACGGCTCAGAAGAAATATACTACCCGGTTTCCATTACCTCAAAACAGTTTGAAAATATAAGATCCGGAATGCTGGAAGAGGCATCGTGCTAGTTCGCGATGCCTCTTGTTACATTTGGTTTAATATCTTTTATTCATGCCAATCAAGAAAATAATCAATTGGATGCTCCAGGAACCCCAGAAATGCCGGCAGTTCTTTCCCCTGCCCCATGATAATGCATCCGGCAACGGCTGCAGCAATCAGAGAAATCAGAATCACTGCCACGAAAAACACAAAAATCTTCTGCCATGGCTTTATATCATAGTTACGAGCTGCTTCCCTCACATCAATCTTCACATTATCCGTTCCAATGGTTCCGGTTTCTTTCTGTCTTCCCCTCTCCTTTTCCAGATATGCATCCATTTCCAGCCTTGCGGAAGCCTTATAGAACCCGGTATCTTCAACATACTGTATCAGCTCTTTATTCGGATCTTTCCCTTTCATAAAATCACATCCCTTCCCAAAAACAATATTTAAGCTTTATTTATCATCCTCTCTTTCAATCGCAGTCTGCAGATTAATCTTTTCCGAGTCTTCTTCAATTATCCCCTCTTCTACCTGCCGCTTTCTCTCCCGCTCCATATAAGCATTCATTTCTTTCTTCGCCGTCGGCTTAAAAAAGGCATGCTCCTCAAAAAATTCCATTACCTTTTTATTAGGATCCTTTTCTGTCCCTATTCAAACCTGTCTCTATTGCAGAGAAACGCAGATCATTTTCTTTCATGACCTGCGTTTCCTATTCATGCTACATATCCAAAAAGTCTAAAAATGAAGGCAGATCCCTGCCCTGTGCAACCATAACAGAAACTATTACCGCAGAAACGATCATAGTCACGATAACAACACCACAGACAGCATAGAAAATCTTCTGCCACCGCTTTACCGTAAAGCTCTTCATGGCGCCTAAATCCAGTTTATCCGCATCTTCAGCAATCACGCCCTCATCCCTCTGCCGCTGCCTTTCCTTTTCCAGAAAAGCATTCATTTCCAGCCGGGCGCTAGGTTTAAAAAAGGCGCGCTCATCAAAAGCTTCCATCATTTTCTTTGGTTCTGCGCTAATCATAAAAAGCACCTCTTTTCCCAAATCAATACTTCGCTACTTCGTTAATTAAACTATAGCATGTATTTCAGAAAAGTCAATCTTTTTATTTTATTGCCGAAAAATTGCTCAGATCAAAGAAATTTCAACGAGATTTTCTTATTTTCCAATAACGTCCCTGATTACTCTCAGTGCGTTTCCGTTACAGATCTTTTCAATTTCGTCATCGGTAAAATGTTTTTCCATTCGTTCAAGTAATGTAGTGAAGCCGCCGTAGTTCACCAGTTCACCATTATCTTCAATACCGTCAAAGTCAGAGCCAAAACCAACAGCCTCCATGCCGGCTTTATCCTTAAAGTATAAAAGGTGCTCAATAATCTGATCATAAGTAGCTCTGTCGGATCCCTCTTTCAGGAAAGAGCACTCAAAGTTTACTCCCACGATGCCACCTGCATTTCCCAGAGTTTTCAACTGATCGTCAGTCAGATTTCTTCTGTGGTTGCACAGTGCTCTGGCACAGGAGTGAGATGCAACAAACGGTTTCTTACTGTATTTTGCCACATCATAAAAACCACCTTCTGACATATGAGATACATCAATGATCATGCCAAGTTCATTCATCTTCTCCACAACCTCAATACCGAAAGGCTTCAGTCCTTTCATATGTTCCTTGGGATCATCGCTGCAAGGGAAACCCACAGAATTCTCAAAGTTCCAAAGTAATGTAATCAGTCTGACTCCCATATCATAGACTTCCTGTACTCTTTCTATTTTTCCGTCCAGAAAAACACCGTCCTCAACAGTCAGAAAAGACGAAAGAATCCCTTCCTCACGGTTTTTCTCAATATCAGAAGCAGAAAATACCGGACGAATCATATCCCGGTTTTCATCCATCACCTTGCTGTAATAACCATAAATTCCCTTCAGAATGTCATATGGATCCATGGTTTTCATCTCTGATCTGGAAAGATACATGGCAAAAAACTGCGCCAGAGAATCATGTTCTTTCAATAACTTCAGGTTAATAGATCTGTCTCCGTCCACAAAGCTGATTTCCGGCTTTCTCCAGCCTTCGATCAGAGTATCGCAATGCATATCAACAATTCTCATAATTACCTCCTCTATTCCACGTTTAGCTTTATTATAACAT
Organism: uncultured Emergencia sp.; assembly: GCA_902476665.1. Taxonomy (GTDB): domain Bacteria; phylum Bacillota; class Clostridia; order Peptostreptococcales; family Anaerovoracaceae; genus Senimuribacter. The sequence continues at coordinate 5,909 of CABSEO010000054.1, read as the reverse complement.
TAAAGCAATTTTCATGCCAATTTTTTCAGCATTTTTGTTTCCACGGCACGGATTTTGCATTATAATATAGCAAACAGACTTTTGGAGGTACATATGAAAGAGTATTTAGAGAAAATCAAAGTTCGAACGAACGAGATTTTTGATGATATGGTATCCCTGCGCAGGCAAATTCACATGCATCCTGAACTCAGCGAACAGGAAGAGCAGACTGCACTTCTGATTCAAAGCAGACTGCAGGAGCTGGGAATTCCTTTTGAGAAGGATATTGCAGGCCATGGAGTTTCTGCCGTAATTTACGGAAAAAACAGAGAAAAGGGTGTGGCAGTCAGGGCGGACATCGATGCATTGCCGCTGAAAGAGCAGACAGATGTTCCATTCCGTTCAAAAATAGACGGAGTCATGCACGGCTGCGGCCATGACATTCATACCGCTATTTTGCTGGGAACTGCACAAATTCTGAACGAAATGAAACAGGACTTATCCGGATCTGTACGATTACTGTTTCAGCCTTCAGAAGAAACCATCGGCGGAGCCAGACAAATGATTGAAGCAGGCTGCCTTGAGAATCCTGAGATCAGCAGCATCCTCGGCCTGCACGTGGAATCTTCCGTAGATGCCGGCAGTATCCAGCTGATACCAGGCGCAATGAACGCTGCTTCCTGCGAATTCTATGTGACTGTTACCGGCAAGTCTTGTCACGGTGCGCATCCTACAGATGGAATCGACTCTCTGCTGCCTGCCTGTACCATGGTCAGCAGTATTCAGTCCATCATCACCCGCAGGCTGGATCCCACAGACTCATGCCTGATCACAGTAGGTCGGTTCAACAGCGGCACAAAAAATAACATTGTATCAGGTGAAACCGTCTTTTCCGGCATTATCCGTACACTGAAACTCTCACAGCGAGGTTTTATCAAAGAGCAGATCGAATCCCTCTGCACTTCCATTGCCAAAGCTTATGGCGCTCAGTGCAAAGTAGAATTCATTGACAGTTATCCGTCTTTGGAGAATGATGATACTCTTTTCAGCTGGGTCAAAGAGTCCGCAGAAGAAGTACTGGGAAAAAATCACGTACAGACACTGTCAAGACCGAGTCTGGGAGCAGATGATTTCGCTTACTTCTGTCACGGTACAAGAGGACTCTATTACAATATAGGAACTCGTCATCCGGGAGAAACGGAAGCATATCCTATTCACAGTGACAAATTCAATCCTGATGAAGAGTGCATCCGTACCGGCATCCTGACTGAAACCGCAGCGGTACTGAAGATATTAGAGGAGGAAAGTAAAACATGGTAGAATTTAAAGATGTCCGCGATACACAGATCATTGTAGATTTGAAAAAAATTGAGCATAACATGAAACTGATTTCGGATCTGGTCGGTCAGCAAACCGCTGTCATGGCAGTTATCAAAGCCAACGGCTATGGTCACGGTGCTGTCGGCATTGCTCCTACACTGATGAAAAGCGGCGTTACCTATCTTGCAGTTGCCACTCTGACAGAAGCCCTGTCCCTGAGAGAAGTTTATCCTGATTACCCTCTGTTCATCTTGGGTCATACCCCTGACAGACTTCTGCCTATGGTAGTCGAAAACAAGATTACACAGACGGTTTTCTCTCTTGATCAGGTGCAGATTCTGGATCGGCTGGCTGCAGAACATAATACCAAAGCCAAAGTTCATGTAAAAGTAGATACTGGATTTCATCGTCTGGGCTGTATGCCTTCAGAAGAATTTGCCCGGGAAATCTGCGGTATGTTTGAGGCAGAGAATGTGGAAGTAGAAGGGATTTTCAGTCATCTTGCTCTGGTTAATGAAGAAGAAAACGAAAAGCAGTTTACCCTTTTCACAGACTTTATCAGCGATCTGGAAAACAGGGGATGCCGTTTCCGCTATAAACACATTGCAGACAGCATCGCCACAGTGGACTATCCACAGTACTGGCTTAATATGGTCCGCCCGGGTGCACTGATTTACGGAATGCGAGGTTTTCATATCCGCTCCCTTGATGTAGAGCAGGCCCTGACCTTCCGTACAGCAGTTTCACAGCTTCATCAGGTAAAACAGGGAGAAGGTGTCAGCTACGATTACCTGTGGAAAGCTCCTGAAGACAGCCTGCTTGCAACACTGCCTTTCGGCTACGCAGACGGCTACCCGAGAAATTTGCGAGATAAAGGCTATGTTATTATTAACGGCAAAAAAGCTCCTATCGTAGGCGTTATCTGCATGGATCAGTGTATTGCAGATGTTACTCACATTCCCGATGTTCACTGCGGTACGGAAGCCATCATTTACGGCGACGGTATAGATGGTTCCATGACTATAGAAGAGGCCTCTTCCCTGGCCGGTACCAACAAAAATGATATCATAGCCCGTCTGACAGAAAGACCTCCTAGAAAATATATGGAATAATCTTCTGCTTCCTGTAAAACTGACGGTTAGTGCAAATTTCCATATAAAAAAATACGGAGGAATGCAATGAAGTGCATTCCTCTGTATTTTTTATTTTATATGATATTTTTTTAAATGATCATAGAAGACGGTCTTTGACATATCCAGCTCTTCCATAGCCTTCCGCTTATCTCCATTATGCTTCATCAGTGTCATTTCCAGAATTCTGGCCTCTTCTCTGGCCAGCATTTCTTTCATTGTCACCGGAATATCTCCCTTCCCAAGCCGCAGATGCTCAGGATAAATGATATTGGATTCACAGAGCGTCACGGAACGTTCAATGACGTTTTCCAGTTCTCTTACATTTCCGGGCCAGTTATAAGAAAGAAGCTCCTGCAGTGCCTGACCGGAAAACTGTTTAATATCCATTTCATATTCTTCACAGGTTCTTTTCAGTATCTGGTTCAGCAAAAGATAGAGATCTGCTTTCCTTTCCCGCAGGGGCGGAATCTCAATGGGAAAAACATTGATACGATAAAACAGATCCTGCCTGAAACGTCCCTGCGCCACTTCTTCCTCCAGATTCTTGTTGGTGGCTGCAATCACCCGGACATTAACCTTGATAGGTCTGGAAGAGCCTACCCTGTAGATCATCTTGTTCTGGAGAACATGCAGAAGTTTCACCTGAATGTCCAGAGGAATTTCACCGATTTCATCGAGAAAGATCGTCCCTTTGTCAGCTGCTTCAAAAAATCCGATTTTTCCTTCACTCTTAGCTCCGGTAAATGCACCACCTACATATCCGAACAGTTCACTTTCAAAAAGGGAAGGTGCAATCGCATTACAGTTTACCTCTATAAATGGTGAATCGGGATTCCCTGCCCGGTGAATTTCTCTTGCAAGCTGGGATTTTCCTGTTCCGCTTTCTCCTGTAAGGAGCACATTGAATTTATTCTTTGAAGCCTTATGCGCCATATATTTTACTTCCAGCGTTTTACTGCTTTTTCCGATGAAACCGGAAAACTCATCTGCAGGAAATTCCGGCCGTCGGTCAGATGCCGTAGTATTCTCTTCTATCTGTCGGATAATTTCATTTCTGTCCTCCAGAAGTCGATCAAGCTGCTCAGCACTATGAATTACCAGAAATACACCTTTAGTCTGATTCTTCCCTCCGTCCTGGCTTTCCCCGTCATTCCAGGGAATAATACTGCAGATAAACGGCCTTTTGTTAATCTCATAAAGCTGATTGTTGATTCTGTCTGTCCGACCATTCAGCACAGCAAAGAGCTGTTCAGATAAAGCAGAGCGATCAAACAGATCCAGAAATTTCAGCCCAGTCACATCAATATCTACATTTTCTGTGGTCTTTGCCATATAAGTCTGTCCACGCAGCAGATTCCCTACATCCTCGTTTCTGACACTATATCCCTTTGCCTGAAAAAACTTAATATCGCCTGTACTTCCATCGATAACCACAATATTTCCCACTGAAGAAAAATAACCCAGACGGTAGGAATGATCATTGACCTCAATCAAAGTCTCCTTTTTTTCTGTATCGATAGAAGCCCTGATATGAAATCCGTAATAGTTCACATCCAGTTTCATGGGGATGTTGAGAGAATGTTCACGCAGATATTTGTATTGCGGCTCTATTTTCCTGTTTTTATAGACGCCTGCCACAATAATCATATCTCCTTTCCTGATATGATCATCAGTCAGATTCAAAAGAGCCAATTCTTCTCTTCCCAGACCTCCATCATCTTCCCCCAGCTTATTGTCCGCAATGATGACGATATCACCTTCCTGAATTTTCCCGCTTTCATGACTTGCATGTGCATTGACCACAATTCCTGTACTTTCTTTGGCAATACTGTTGCAGATTTGAATCCGTCCTTCCTCATCGACAAAAACAATCCCCTGATCCATATTATCCATCAAAAGTTCTACTGCTCTAGCCAAATAGTTCTCCATGTTATATCCCTTTCTGCGGTGTTTTTTCAGACAGTCCGTCAGAAGCCGTCATTTTGCACACAATGCTCCCCGTCTGAACCTGTTACAAAATATTGATCGTTTTTCTTACATTAGGCAGAATTTCTACTGCATCAGCTTCTTCAATATGTTCCTCCATTTCCTCTGGAGAATCTTCATAACGAATCATATTTCCGCTGCCGCCCACACAGCCGCCGATACATGCCATTCCTTCAATAAAGTTATTAGGCAGCACACCCTTATTCGCTCTTGCCAGAGCCTTTTTACACTCTTCAATACCGGAACAGGAAATCGGATTAAATTCAAAGTCCTTAATATCCAGCTCCTTTAATGCCTGATTGACAGCTGTCGCAAGACCACCTGAACGCGCAAAAATTCTGCCGTAGTAAGAGGCCTGATTCCACTTAGTCTCTTCCTGCTCTCTGAGAATAATGTTTCTGCTGTCAAAGAGAGCCTGCAGCTCCTCAAAAGTGATTGCATAATCCACATACTTTCTGATCTCAGGCTTTCTGACTTCAGCCTTTTTCGCAATGCACGGGCCAATGAACACAATAGTGTACTCAGGATGTCCTTCTTTCAGGAACTTGGCCAGCTCTGCCATCGGCGACAGATTATGAGATATCTTTTCCACCATGTCCGGAAATCTGGTTTCAATAAACTTTACAAAGGCAGGACAGCAGGAAGAGGTGAGAAATCCCTTTTCCACCAGTTCTTCGGCTTCCTTGCCTGCTACCATATCCGCACCCAGTGCTACTTCCAGCACTTCTGCGAATCCCAGCTTGCGAATACCTGTAATAACCTGTCCCAGATTTGCATAAAGGAACTGGCTTCCGATAGACGGTGCCACTATTGCCACCGTCGGATTATTGGAATCCTTTCTGGTGCTTTCCTTCAGACATTTAATTACATCCACAATGCTGGATACATCTACTGTTGCACCAAACGGGCAATGATAAACACAGGAACCGCATTTTTCATAGTCAATGGCTGCCTCACCACCGTCAGCCATTGAAATAGCGCCTACTTTGCATGCCTTCTCGCACGGTCTCTCAAAATTATGTATTGCACTGTAGCTGCAGGCCTTTGCGCAGCGGCCGCAGTCTACACATTTTACTTTATCGATCTTTGCCCGATGCTTTTCATCGATAGAAATTGCATGAAGCTTGCAGGCGTCAATACAGCTATGCGCAAGACAGCCTCTGCAGAGATCAGTAACGACATAGCCCGCTTCCGGACATTCATCGCAAGCAATGTCAATCACCTGCACTACATTTTTATTCTTGCTGCTGCCGCCGATGGCAAGACGCATACGTTCAGCTACTACTGCCCGATCCTTATAAATGCAGCAGCGCTGAGGCGGTTCATCCTTTGGAATCACCTTGCTTGCCACTTCATTAAATTCCGCAAATACATCGTTCCCTTTCCAGGTCTGTACCGCTACTTCCCGAAGAACCTTGTATTTGGTTTCCTGAACCTTGTTGTCAAACAGTTTCACTTTTTATCTACCTCCTGAAAATTAAATATCGCTAA
>CABSEO010000053.1 GCA_902476665.1 uncultured Emergencia sp. | reverse complement strand
GGGTGGATCTGGTTCCTTCCAATCTGGAACTGTCGGCCATGGAAATGACTCTTGTCAATGCCATGAGCAGGGAACGGACATTACAGAACTTTCTCGATAAAATCAGAGAAGATTATGATTATATACTCATTGACTGTATGCCGTCACTTGGCATGATTACCATCAATGCCTTAACCGCAGCTGACAAAGTGCTGATTCCGGTACAGGCTCACTACCTTCCTGCAAAAGGGATGGAGCAGCTACTACTCACCGTCCATCGTGTGAAGAAGTATATGAATCCGAATCTTGAAGTCAGCGGGATTCTTCTTACTCTGGTTGACTTGAGAACCAATCTTGCCAGGGCTGTGGAGTCAGAAATCAGGGAAAGTTACGGTGATAAAATCAACATCTATCAGACAAGAATTCCTGTTGCCGTCAAAGCTGCAGAGGTTACGGCAATGGGGAAAAGCATCTATGCATATGATCCAAAGGGTAATGTGGCAAAAGCATATGAAACACTGACGGAGGAGGTGATTGCTTGTGGTGAAAAAGAAAGAAAGCATGCTAAAGATGCACACGCTCGATGATTTGTTTTCTACAGAGGAAATGCGCAGGGAAGATGCGTTAAGTAAAATCCGGAATATACCCATTTCAGAAATTGATGAATTTCCGGAGCATCCGTTTCAGGTCAGGGATGATGAAGACATGATGCAGCTTGCAGAAAGTATCAGGGAACGTGGAGTACTTACTCCTGCTACGGTTCGGAAAAAAGAAGACGGAAGATACGAGCTGCTTTCCGGACATCGGAGAAAACGTGCATCAGAAATTGCAGGGCAGAATACTCTCCGGTGCGAAGTGGTGGAAATGACTAGAGATGAAGCAGTGATTTTCATGGTGGACTCCAATCTGCAGAGAACAAAAATTCTTCCTTCTGAGAAAGCTTTTTCATATAAGATGAGGCTGGAGGCGATGAAACGACAGGGGAAACGGACAGATTTAACTTCTGTGCCAGAAGCACAGAAGTTAAAAAGAAAAACGTCAAGGGAAATATTAGGTGAGCAAGTTGGTGAAAGTCAAGATCAGATTCGCCGTTATATCCGCCTGACAGAACTTATCCCTCAAATCCTGAAGCTGGTGGATGAGGAACAGCTTGGTTTAAGACCTGCTGTGGAAATATCCTATCTGCCTAAGAACAGTCAGATTCAGCTTTACGGATATATGGAGAGTGAGGTATGTGTGCCGTCGCATGCTCAGGCCATTCGGATGCGAAGACTTTTTGAAGAAGGAAAGCTGACGGAGAAAGAGATTGGTGACATTATGAGGGAGGAAAAACCTAATCAGAAGGAGAAGATTATACTTCACGGACGCAGAGTGTCAGACCTGATTCCAAAGGATGTACCGATAGTCAAGAGAGAAGAGTATATCATCAGGGCATTGGAATTTTATTCGAAACACAGAGAAAGAGAAAAAGACAGGGAGCGGTAGTAATGCAGCAATAAGCTTTTCAGGCTTATAGTTATATATAATCTCTAAGAAGATTTGATATTCTCTTTTCAGCAGGTAAGAATATACCGCGCGAGGGAAGCGCAAAGATGGGAAGGAAGGCTAAGCTGATAAGTTGAAAACGAAAAAGCAAGAAGGAATCTGACCTGCTTCTCTTATAAAGGAGTGGCTCCATGGAAATGTTGATTTGAAAAGAATTGGATGAAGGATCAAGTCTTTCTGTCTTATAGTGAAAACCAAAATGAAAAAAAAATGTCGAAACATTTGATGTTGAGGTTTTATTTTTTTATATGTATGCTCTGAAGGAACTTGAAGTTTTAAATATTTTAAAACAAAAATACTTAAAACTATTGAAATATTTTGATGGAAAATGTATTATACTTTATAGGACAAAACACCTCTGAGGACAAAACACCTCTGAGGACAAAACACCTCTGAGGACAAAACTGCGACTCAGAGGAGATAAAGCAATTAACAATTCTCCTTTGAGAAAAAATAAAGGAGGATTTTTTATGTTCAAAAGAAAATTTTTCTCCGTTATGCTTTCAGTACTGATGGTAGTGACCTTTATACCAAGTGCTGTTTTTGCAGATGGCGGAACGGAAAACGGCAATTCACTGACAATTGGGGAAACCAAATATGAGGCTGTTGAAAAAGATAGACTGTCAACATCTTTGGTAAACGGTGTTACTGATGAAATCGGAACAGGAACAGTTGGTTTTACTGTTTCCAAACCGGACGATACTACCGATTGGGATCAGACTTCCGGAGAGGGAAGTACACAGACTTACACTTATGTTGGTGTATATGTAACTATTCCTGATGATGCTAAATCTCTAAAGATGAATGATGAAGGAGATACGAACAATTTAAAGCTAGTTGACTCCGCATTTTTGCAGGGCGGAAAATTCCAGCACTGGATCCCAATCGCTGATAAAGTGAGCGATGCATATTCTCTGTTTTACGGCGGCCGTGAATATACTCTGTTATTGCAGTGGTATAGTGGTACTAATGGAGAAGGAACCCTTGTAAAATCCGAATACGTAAAGATAACTCGTAATCTGGCTACGCCTGAAGCCAAGATTGGCACATTTACTTATGAAACTCTGTACGATGCTGTAAAAGCAGCTAAACCGGGTGATACTATTGAATTAATGAAAGATGTGGTTCTTGATCAGACCGTTACTCTTGATAAAAATATCACTATTGATGGAAAAAATCAGTTCAAAATTTCCGGCAGTGGGATGACAAATACTAACAATATCATCGGTTTTCAGGTTAATAGCGGTACGGCAATATTTAATAATCTTACATTAACTGAGTTTGACTGTAATCTTAACGCACCGTATGGCTCAGTAATTAAGATTGATGAGAATTGTAGCAATGCAAAAGTTGTTACAAACAATGTAAACATTAGCAGATTTGTGCGTGATGCATTTACCTTTAAGTCTGGCTCATTTGAAATTAACAACACAAACATTGATTGTACGCCGAATAAAAGTAGAGATAATACTCTGACAAAAGGGTTTCAGATTGGATTCAGTTCAAAGGAATCGGATCGTGCAAATGGAACTATCAACAATACAAACATCACCAATGCAGCTTCAAATTATGCTGAATGGTCATCTGCTGCCATTGAGGTGTTTAATAATGCAACCGTGACGGTCAACGGCGGTTCCATCTCAAATTCCAATACCGGCATTCATGTGGATAATTACTGGACAGGAAGCACTTCATTCCCTAACTATAAAGGTCCTGTCAGTGTTACTGTAAACGGAACCAGCATTGACGCTGCAGAGTCAGCAATTTGCCTTTACAGCAGAGTCGGACAGATTGAACAGGCCACTGTAACGATTAATGACGGTACATTCAAGGGAGATATTGAAATTGTAGATAAACAGGCGGAAGATAAGATTATTGTCAACGGCGGTAAATTTGACTCACAGGTAGAAGAATATGTGGCAGGTGACAAAACCTTCGCAGCACTGACATCCGGTGCAGTAACTTCCTATTATGCAGGCAATGCAAGAAGCGTTGCGACAAGACTTGGAGCAGATGCAAGAAAAGGAGACAGTATCGCTGTAAAACAGGGTGATGTTGATCTGTCAGCTGTGACAGACGGCGTAAATGTTAAAAACGAAGGCAACGGAAAGGTTGTAGTGGATAATATTATTCTAAATAAGGGAGAGTCTGCAGAAACCTATACTCCGTATTATCCGCCGGCAGATTCTCTGGCTTCCGACAGAACAGCAGCCAAGGCAGAATTAAAGGCTTATCTGGATCTGACCAAGTATGATGCGGCTGAGCAGGCTGAAATCAAAGCCATTCTGGAGCAGGCTGAAAAAGATATCGACAAAGCGGCTTCCAAAGATATAATCGCTGCTGCAGTTGCTGTTGCAAAGACACAGCTGGATGCAGTTCTGACTTCCGAAGAAAAGGAAGCGCAGGCAGAGGCAGAAAAGAACGCACGCCTGAAAGCTGGAGTGGAGAATACCACTATCAATCTGAAATCCACCCTTGGAAAAGGCTTTATTAAACTCAACTGGACAAAATCCCAAGGATACAAAGTAGATTATTATGAAGTTTACAAATCCACCAAGCGTTACAGTGGATACGGTACAAAACCTTACTTCAAGACTAAACAGGGTGGTCTGACAGGCTGGTATAAGAATACCAAGGAATTGAAAAAAGGAACCAGATACTATTTCAAGGTTCGCGGTGTGAGAAACATTGCAGGCGAAATCGTATACACACAGGATTCCAACAAGGCATGGAGACTGGTAAAATAGTTAGTGTTTCATATAGCTGAAACGAAACCAGATAACCTCTGAAATGTTTTAGAAAACTTTCGGAGAAATAGACGGTACTAAGAGATTTTCCTGTCGACCGTTTTTGAAAATGTCTTAGAAAACGCTCACAAAAGCACTGTGAAAATCAGTGCTTTTGTCGTATTGATGGATATGATATATAATGCCAGTAGATAAAGAAAGATTTTAATATAGCCACTGCTGCACCACCCTTTTCTGTTACTAGATTGGGTACGGCAACATAAATCATATATCAGAGTATGGCTGAAAAGGAAAGATTTGAAAGATGATCTTTCCTTTTTTTATTGCAAAAATTCAACGGCTCCGGCTTTACGCTGCGGCCGTTTTTAATATATATAAAATTACATCAGGTAGAGAAGGAAGGAGAAAAAGAGATGTTTGATTTAAACAGCCATCCGAGATGCAGGCGTATTACAGTTCTGCTCATGGCGCTGGTGATAATCATCACCTACCTGCCGCAGCAGACCTTTGTGGCCAGCGCAGCCAGTTCGGACTGGAACTACGCATATTTTCGGAACGGTAGCGTCTTAAAAGGCAGCGACGGCAAAGCCTACTACAATGATTCCCGCCGCTACTCCAACCGGTGGTATACCACCAAGTGGAATATCGACGATAACTGTTATGCGCAGCAAGGCGCGCGTCACGCCTACAGCCTCAAGAGCAAAAAAACCGGGCAGACCTACCGGGCCTACTGTCTGGAGCAGGATGTAAAAAATCCAAACAGCGGCAATACCCTGTATACAGCAGATCAGATGGAGGATATTGAATTTCTGAAACAGCTGACAAAAGAGCAGAAAAGAGGCATTGAATTCGCATTGCTATACGGCAAGCAGCCGGATGTCAGTGAAGGTGATATGGTCAAACTGCTGGGCGATGCGGTCAAAGGGTGCAATGCCGATGACTGGTATGTGGCAACCCAGGCCATCATCTGGGAGTTTCAGCAGAACCTGAGAAGTTCCGTAGACGGTATTCCGAAGAATGTAACGGTAGCCAATGTGGGCACCAAAGCCTGGAGGAATACGCCGGCAGACTTTTTCTATGCTCCGATTAAAAACCGTCCGGCAGGGGTGGTTTACCGGAATATGCTGCGGGCCATGCGAGAACATCGTAATATTCCATCATTTACAAGTGGTGAACGAAAAAAGAATAATCCACAAGTTATATTCATGGAACAGGTTGGCAATGAGTGGTGGTCTGTCAACAAAAAATACGCAAATCTGTCAGAAGAAGAAAAGGAAGCAGCCAGAGCCAACGCAGACTACTATTACCTGGAAGATACCAATGATGTCAGCCGTCAGCTCAAAGTGATGAACGCAGACAAGAAGAGCAGCAAGTTTGTCTTTGAAAAGAAAACAGGCGGAGCGCATCCGCAGTACAAGCTCATCTACCAAGGCAGTGAGCTACCGACAGAAGTGCAACACGGAAAGAAGGATATCAAAGAGGCGACCGCACTGCCTTGTCTGGCCTTCAATGTGACAAACGGTCACTATCAGACCCTGGCCTTTGGCGCAGACGATCCGGTAGACTTCTATTTTAAACTGAAATCCAAGGCGGCACCGGAAGAACCCACCGAAGGCAACGAAAAGTCGGAACCGGAATTCTTCCCGAAATTTACCTGGCCTGTGCACAAGGATGATGTAAATCCGGGCTGGGACGGAGATCAGTGCACCGGCATGGGGGATGCATCCCTGGGCAGTGCCTTTGTATTAAAGCGTGATGGAGAAGTGGTAGATGAAATTACGTTAGACGATCTAGGATCGACTGACTATTTATCCGATCAGCCGTGGGTGAATCCGGAGGATATTCCGTCCGTGGACAGCGGCTCATATACCCATATGGAGGGTGATCCGCCGGTCGCTCACTGCACAGTGCAGCCGGTAAGATGCGACTGGGACGATGAGGTGACCTATACTATCGAAGAAATCGTACCGGACGGCAGACATCCTGCGGAATTTACTACCACAAAAGATCTGCCGGGCAATACCACGGTCAGAGGCACATATAAGGTGAAATACCACTGCGAATCTGTCAACAGCCAGACCTGTGTGGACAATCCGCAGGACTGGTCAGAAATGCAGTACGATATCACCGTTACCGATCCAGACGGTACGGAAACCAAGCTGACCGGTAAAATGGGAGAAGGAGATATCCAGTATGACTTCACCCATGAGTTTCATCAGCAGACCTGGATCAACGACAACTATCGTGGCGATCTGCAGATCGTCAAAACCAAAGACGATTTGGATCCATTTACTGATAAGACCAATTCCGACAACGGCGTAAAAGATTACAGCACAAAGTCAAAGTGGACCATCCAGCTGAAATCCGGTGGCTGGGAAGACCACTCGTACATTCGGGTAGAAGATGAAGGCGTGAAAGCTGCAGCTGCAGGTGAGTATGAGCGCTATGCCCATGTCTATAGAGTCGTGAGGGATACTTCCGGCTACACCGCAGATGAATCACATCCGCTGGAAGTCTCCGAAGACGGTCAGATTTATGTTTATGATCTTCCGTATGGAACCTATGAGGTTAAAGAAATTTCCGCAGATTCTGAAGGATATGTCCTGGAATCCTTTGAAGTCGTGATAAATGAACACGGTCAGAAGATTTCCAAAGCGGTCAACAATCAGGCCAAGAAGAATAAGATTAAGGTGGTAAAGACAAACTCTGAAACCGGAAAAAACGTTCGCTGGGATGCAGAGCGGACGGCCTTCAGAATCCGGTATAAGGGAAATCCTGATCTGAACGATCCGACTGTTTCCCCGAACTACAATAAATATCTGCCAAACGGCTCTAGCTACACAGATAACGCAGATTCTAACTATGTGTTCTATGCCAACAAGAACGGTGAAATCGTGCTGCCGTACCAGATAGAATACGGCATTTACGAGATCGAGGAGATGGTGGTGCCGGAAGGCTACTTCGTCGGTCAGTACGATAAAAAAGGAAACGGCTCTATTGCCGATATGGGCGCTGTGGATATCATCGACCAAAAAGGCCAGGCGGTAAAACCGCCGAAAACATTCCTGGAAGCTGTACAGGTGCGTGATGAGGAAGGCAATAAGGTTACCGAATTTACCGCAGGCAATAAGACTACCTACAACACCTACCGCTTTACGGTAAAAGAGCAGGATCCGCACGAAGATGGCACCGACTACGTAACCTACTATGCAATTGTGGATATGCCGAATATCCCTGCGAAGGGCAAGATTGAAATCAGCAAGACCGGCGAAGGTCTGGTTGGCTGGAAAGAAGGCAGCGACGGTGGATATTCTATCTGGAAAGCAATCTGGGATAAAATCACGCTGAAAGATACCAAATTTGAGATCTACTCTGCTGAGGATATCCTGTATTCTGACGGTGTGATTCCAGTAGAAGCCTACCTTTCTGCAGATGACAGCAAGGTGGAGCTGACAAGAACAAGCAGAGACCATGCGGACGTGGACGACGCGAAAGAAGTCTGGGAAAAGGACTTTGAGAACGGCGCAACTATCCTGCAGGTCAAGGATAAAGGTCTGATTAAGGACTTTGGGAAAGCCAATGCGACGGTGACCGACTACAAAATTAAGGCTCTGAACGGTGCAACCTTTGAAAACACCTATAAAGTCAGAGATGATGAAACCGGGATGACCTATGAATATACAGTTTCTTACAAACTGAACTATTTCAAGGGTGGATTTAACTACACCGATATTCATGTAACAAAGAAATCTACTGCAGATGATTATGTGGCAGAAATTGCTGTGACCGACCCGATTTTAAAATCCGGCGATTTGGAACTGGGATTTGTGGCCATGAACTATGACGGCGGAAACCAGGTTCGCATGAATCCGCTGGCAGAAGAGGGGAATGTCACAGAAGAAGAGGATATCAAGGGAATTCACAGCGCATATAACAGGGACGACATTACGGCAAAGCCTGTCGATCCTGATGCGCCGGAATATCAGAAGCACCCTGTGCTTGATGAAGAAACCGGTGAGCAGAAGGTAGATGAGGACGGTAATCCGGTGTTTACCGAGCCCCTTGAGATCATTCGTCCGGCAGGCTGGACCGATGTGAAAGATGAAGACGGTAAATTCACTTATGAAGACAGAGCTGACGCGGATCAGAATCCGCTGCCGAAGTTTTATCAGGTTACAGATGGTAACGGCAATTATCAAATCTTTGTCAACGACGGCGATGAAAAACGCTGGATACCGTGTGATAAAGACGGCAACTACTATAAATCCTACTTCCAGGAATACAGTTTTACAACCGCCCAGCACTATAACTGCCCGGACGGGTTTACCTTTACCTGGGACAGCCAATAACGAGGCACAGACAACGACAACTGTGATTAAGGAACCGGAAGGCGCAGCTGAGCCGAAAATTACAGAAACAGAAGGCATTTACAGCCATGTAACCGAAAACGGTGTAACCACCTTTACCGGAACGCCGATGGATGAGGCATTTGTGTATTTCCTGACTCATGACGGCATCCGCACCGAGATGTATCTGTCCGGCGGCCTGACCTTTACCAGAATCAAAGTAACGCAGAGTCAGCTCTTTGCCTTTGACAAGGGGCTGCC
>CABSEO010000052.1 GCA_902476665.1 uncultured Emergencia sp. | reverse complement strand
ACAGGAGCGTCAAAAAGCGGACAGATCGGAAAATTTGAATTGGCTGATGGAGGCACTTTGTTTCTGGATGAAGTCGGTGAGCTTCCTTATCATTTTCAGTCCAAACTGCTTCGTGTTTTGGAAACCTGGACTGTTACCAGAATCGGCAGTTCAAAACCTTCTCCTGTCAATGTGCGTCTCATCGCCGCCACCAACCGCGATCTGATGAAGATGGTGGAAGAAGGCCTGTTCCGTCAGGATCTTTTCTACAGACTCCAGATCCTGAATATCATCATTCCTCCGCTAAGAGATCGTAAGGAAGACATTCTCCCACTGTCTGACACTCTGCTGCAGCAGGGAAAGAACCCGGACAGTGACACAGTAAAAACGCTGACTCCTGATGCAAAGCGGCTTCTGGTGGAATATAACTGGCCCGGCAATGTTCGTGAGCTTCGCAATGTTCTGTACCGTGCATCTCTGCTCAGTAAGACCAATCATATTTCCAGAGAAGTCCTCGAATCCTCTATTTCTGCAAACGGAACGAATATCGCTGTTCCTGCTTCTTCCGATTCTCATACGGAAGACTTATCTGCAGCAGAAAGACTGGAATACAGGCGAAAAGAAGTGGAAAGTTCCTATATCAACCTCCTGAAGGAAGCTATTTCTATTACAAACGGCAACCGTTCCAAAGCGGCAGAACTTCTGGGAATTTCACGGAACACCTTTTATAGAATGCTTAAAAAATATCATATTGATTAAAGGAAAACTTCTCTCTGACCATAGAAAACCGGGAAGAATATTCTCTTCTTTGCAGATGTTCTCCCCGGTTGTTAAGCTGGCTCTTTTATAAAACCCTTTAACACCACACTTTATGCCTACAATGAGAAAGCAAAATCCTGCAATGGAAAAACTACGGAGCATGTTGCAAACATGTCCCTTTCTGCTTTTTCTAGCTTTCGTCAGTTAACCACAACTATCTATTTTAATAAAAATGAGTATAAATTTTATGATAAATAACCGGCTGCAGAGTCAAAGCTGACCATATTTTCCCACAATTTCAGCCAAAATGACGTTAAAACACAACAAATAATATAAAAATTTATACTCAAAATCGAGTTTTTTAATTCTTCAGTTAACAAATCGTCATATTTATACTCACCCTGCTGCTTTTTTCAGATCCCGGTTAATCGAAAGTAGTTACTTCTGCTTTTTTCCAATAAATGTCCCGGTGGCAGGAGTCAGTCCGGCAGAAGGGTCGGCAGATAAAATATTTATTTGCCCTTTGACATAAAAAGGAGCCATTGCTCCATAGATGGTGAATCATCTACCTGCAACAGCCCCTTTTCACCTTACTGTTAAATTGAATTTGCCTTTTTTACCGCCTTGTCCACAGATGTCATCACTGCAGAAGCAAATCCCTCATCTACAAGAGATTTATATCCTTCAATGGTCACTCCGCCCGGTGAACACATTTCACTGACTCTGGATTTAGGATCATCTCCCGTCTCATCGAGAATCATTGCTACTCCAAGCATATTTTTAATAACCATCTTTCTTGCATCACTTCTGCTGAATCCTGCATAGACTCCTGCATCAATAAGTACATCGGCCATTTCATACAGCCACATCGGTCCAGAGCAGCTATATGCGGTAAATTCACCGAACATGGACTCCGGAAGTATGATAGTCTGCCCCAGCGCTTCCATAAACGCAAGGGCGTATGCTTTTTCTTCTTCGTTCATTCTGGAATTAAAGCATACTGCACTGTGACCGTTTCCTGACTGTCCCAGAGTATTTGGCATTACTCGCACTACCTTTTTATCAGTTCCCAGAATCTCTTCGTAGAAAGAAATTTTAACACCGGCAGCGATAGACAGTACCACAGCATCATCCTTCATTACGCCTACAAGTGAGCTGGCAACCACCGGTACAATCTTCGGCAGAACTGCAATTACAATAACATCCGCCGTTCTCATAGCCTCTGTGGCATCTACCAGCGCCTCAACACCATAAGTTTCTTTCAGGTATTCACAACGGACAGGATTAAGCTCACTGACGGTGATATCTTCGCTTTTTGCAGTCCCTTTTGCAATCAGACTTCTCATAACACCTTCTGCCATATTTCCGCCGCCGCAAAACAGAATTTTCTTGCTCATATGAATTTCTCCTTCGTGTCTTACAGACCCAGTGTGTCCTTTACAAACGCTTCGTCTGTTTTAGTCTCTTCAGCAAGGAATCTTAAGTCTTCAGCAGTCAGATCCGCAGGTTCAACTCCGGCTTCTCTGCAGGCTCTTCTGATCATTGACTGTCTGAAATGATTAATATCCGCCACCTGATGTTTAATCAGTCCCGGATTCGCAGGCAGAATAATATTTTTGCCCGGAATATCTTCTTCCTGAGGATTTCCGAATCTGATTTCAATTCCATTATCTCTTGCAAAATCAAGCTGTGGCTGAATATGCTTTCCTGCCCCTGTATATTCAGTTTCGCTGATCACAATAATGGCATCTTCCGGCATTTCCTGTGCCAGAGAAAAAGCTGCAGCCAGCGCTGTATTTCCGGCAGGACCTCTTTCAATTCCCTCCAGATTGGCAAGAGCTTCTGTCATATACATGACTTCTCCCTGTTTTACAGTTACATATTTATCCGCATATCTTAAAATTCTCGCTGCAGAACGAGGGGTATCCGAATGATCCGGACCTGTTGCATGAGGTACACCAAATCCAGTGTGCCCTGTTGTACATGATTTCTTATTAAACTGGGTATCTGAAGCCATATGCAGTCCTGTCAGATCGATGGACGCTGCAATCACTTCTGTTTCTGTTGCGCCAGCTTTAATCAGACCTCTGGCAGTACCTGTGATCATTCCGCCCCCTGCAGTAGTGCATACTACTGCATCTGGATTTTTACCAGTCAATTCTCTGCACTGCTGAGCAATTTCATAGCCCAGGGTTTCCACACCCGCAATTCCAAAGGGAGAATAAAGGGAAGCATTGAAATATCCTGTGTCCTCCAGAATAGAGAGGAAGGAATAGAATAATTCAGGCCCTACGGTAAGCTGTACTACTTCAGCACCATACGCTTCACATTTTCTCGCTTTTTCCACAATCTCGGGCTGTCCTACACCATGAGAATCATAGCACTCTTGCACAACGATACACTTGAGCCCCTGCATTGCTGCCTGAGAAGCAACTGCTGCACCATAATTTCCGGAAGTGGCCGCCATAACACCTTCATATCCCAGTTTCTTAGCATGAGCAACTGCACAGGCAGCTCTTCTTGCCTTAAAGGAACCGGAAGCATTAGCAGCCTCATCCTTTGCAAAAATTCTTGCGCCTTTTCCCGGTTCTGCATACTTTCTTGCCAGAGCAGTCAGGTTTCTCAGCTCAATAAGCGGCGTATTTCCTACTGCTGTTCTTGACTGGATTTTTGCTACCTCTTCTACAGTATAGCCGGTCTTTGCCATCAGTCCCTCATAATCAAATGCAACTGAACCGGATTCAAACTCACTGTAATCGATACCCAGAGCTTTCAGGTTGATATCATTGGATCTTGCCATCACGGAATCGTAATCTTTTGGTAAACTCATTAATTTGCACCTCCGTACATGATTTCTCTCAGCTGTCTGTCAATCTCAATAATTTCCGGAACAAATTTTCCATAACTATGGGTATAATACGGTCCCACTTCCAGCAGATTTCCCTTTACCAGTCTGCCTGATGCGGTCTTTACAGTCACTTCATCCCCAAGTTCTGCATTATCTTCCTGTAAAACTCCCTTTGTCCACTGCTGCAGATCACATTTCTGTGTATCTTCCGGCAGTTTAGCGGTTCGCTCTTCTGCTTTGAGTACGACAGAATGGATGCGCACCCAGTCACCTTTTTTTGCCATTTTTGTTTCTCCTTTATATTATACTATATTTTCTTACATAATCTACAGTAAATTATTCATTATAAGGACTGCTGCAGTGTTCTTGCAATGATATTATCCTGAATATCTTTTTCCAGCTCTACGAAATATGCAGAATATCCCGCTACTCTGACCAGAATATTGCGGTATTTCTGAGGTTCTTTCTGTGCTGCAAGTAATGTCTCATTATCCACCACATTCAGCTGAATATGCTGTCCATGCTGCCCGTCAAAATAGGTGCGGACAACGGTTTCAATAATATCAAGTCCTTTTTCTCCTTTTACGATAGCTGGATCAAATCTCTGGTTTACCAGCACTCCGCTCTGTGCCAGAAGAGGATCGATTCTTCCAAGAGATTTCACCACAGCCGTCGGACCATTCACATCCATACCGATCATTGGAGACGCGTTATCTGCAAGAGCAGTATATGCTTTTCTTCCATCAGGCAGCGCACCAATCAGCTGGCCCAGTACAACGTTGTAGGACTGCGTGGAAATTACCATAGTGTATTTTCCTCCACGTCCATCTGTATGCTTGCAGATCTGGTCATTGCAAAGCTTTGAAAGCCAGTGTGCATACCGGTCTACCGATTCAATATCATTGCCGTATTTCGGCGCTTTATTTATAAGCAGCTGACGCATGTTTTCTCTGCCTTCAAAATCTGTATCCACCAGATTCATCAGTTCCTTCATAGTCAGATACTTCTGATTGAATACACATTCTTCAATGGCTGCAAGAGAGTCGGCAATATTTGCCACACCTGTGATTGCCACAGCAGAATAACGATGATCCGCACCTCTGCGCTGCAGAACCTCTCCCTTCTCTATGCAGCTGTGTGTAAAGCAGGAACCCGTAATTGTCGGAGCTACCCACGCATGGCAGGATACAATCCGGTCAAAGAGGGTCACAAACTTATCCATAAAGAAGTCCTGCTGTACCGCATAATCTGCTGTACTGATGTAAACTCTGTCACATCACCTGTCTTAGGACCCACCTGCTTTCCTGTAAGCGGATCCACTCCATTATGCAGTGTGATTTCAAAAACTTTGCTTGGATTAAAGTACCCCGCATTGGACTGGAAGTCTGTTATACCCGGAACACTTGGTTCAATGCATCCGCAGATTCCCCAGTTTCTGGCTTCTTCCAGACTGTGCCCCAGAGAAAGCAGATGAGAAATATTTGTACTGTCATTGAAGAATGCAGGATGACTTCCTCCTTTTCTTGCCACCGCAAGTGCCAGTCTGAAAGTATCTTCATCTACACCGTCATGATAACGGAAAGACACACAAGGTTCTTTTGTCTGCAGATCTTCCATACAGTGAAGAATCAGTCTGGTCAGATCATTACAGCCATCACTGCCGTCAGGAAGAACGCCTCCGATCATCATGTGAATCCACAGAGGACAGCCCGGATATGCAATGGATTCCCGCGTAGTGCGGACTTCCCACATTTCTGCAATTTTCAGTTTAAATTCGTGAATCAGATCTGCAAGGAAGCCTTCTTCCACGCCATTTTCCAAATCCTGCTTATAAAAAGGATACATATACTGATCAAATCTGCCCAGACAGTTATCATTGCTGTTATTCTCCATCATAATCGCAAGATGAGTAAACCACACAAACTGTGCTGCCTGATGGAAATTCTGCGGAGCATTTTCAGGTACGGTTCTGCAGTTGTCAGCAATCGTCAGCAGCTGGAATTTTCTTTCTGTATCGGTGCATTCTGCCGCCATTTTCTCTGCCAGATCCGCATATCTGTGTGCAAAGCGTATAATTGCTTCCATGACAATAATCATAGATTCCCAGGTATAGCGTTTCTCCATCTTCTCAATTGTCATATCGCCCAGTGCCTCAATGTTGGCCTTACACTGATCAATATACCAGCGATATCCCTTAGTCACCATCTCATCATAGCAAGGTGCGTGATTCATGGTGGATTTATTGGAAACACCTTTTGTAAAAATTCCAATATCCACCATCATATCAATATCATCCTCAGAAAGTGCCGCTGTCAAATCCCCAAAGGCCCTTCCTTCCCATTTTTTTACAATCTCTCTGAGTTCATCCTTTTCTCCCGGCATAAACTGAAGATTGTCAGACTTTCTTGTGTCCAGCTCTTCCAGATCGTCCCGGAGCCACGCCGTCATATCAGGATATAAAGGTGCTGCATGGAGACGAGAGGCAAGATGACCTGCCAGAATTGAATCCTCATCTATAAAAATTTTCTTGTTGTCCAGAACATATGCAAAGGCATTGGCTCTTCTCAGCCAGAACGGTTCCATTGACGGATGCTCATAAAACTCTGTAATCAGTCTCGCCCTGTCCAGACAGATGGTTACCGGAGTATCTCTAACCTTTTCACTCAGTCTTTTAATTCTTTCAGAAATCATTTGATTACCTCCTTATTGTTATTTTTTGTCCAGAAACACTGTTTTCCGTATTTTTCCAGAATTCTATTGGCCGCTTTTACCAGACTCCTCATGACATCATCCTCCGGCGGCTGTATTCCCTTAAGGGCATATTCTCTTCCCAATGCTGTATATTTAGCTTCACCAAAATTATGATAAGCCAGAAGTTCATACTCCTTTACACTTGACAGGCCTGCCACAAACTCGGCAATTCCTTTAATATTTTCTTCCGAATCTGTCATACCCGGAACAATAGGGGTTCGAATTGTCACAGGAATGCCATATTCGGATATTTTCCTGATATTCTCCAGAATCAGTTCATTTCCTACACCTGTAAGTTCCTGATGGCGCTGGGTATCAATCTGCTTTACATCCATAAACATAGAGTCTATGTAAGGAAGCGCTCCGCTGAAACTGTGATAGTCTGCATATCCGCAGCTTTCCACCACAACACTGATCCCGTTTTCATGACATTTACGGGCGATTTGTTTCAGGTATGGCCCGTATGTCAAAGGTTCACCTCCCGAAAAGGTTACTCCGCCTCCGTAAAGTTTATAAAATTGTTTATCTTTTTCAATTTCTTTGTACAGTTCTTCAATGGTATACTCTCTGCCCACTGTTTTTTTTGACTCCGCATAGCAGATATCTACACATTTCATGCATTTATTGCAAAGAGTTCTGTCAATGGTGCCATCTTCCAAAATTGCCGACTTGGGGCAAACAGTTCTGCATAAACCGCATCCAACGCATTTTGCAGGAGAGTTCATAATCTCTGCGCTATAGCTTTGTGATTCAGGATTTGCACACCATTTACACTGCAAAGGACATCCCTTAAAAAAAACCAGTGTCCGCAAGCCGTTTCCATCATGAATGGAACATTTTTGAATGTTAAAGATCACCTCGACACCTCCTTTCTTTTTCTCACTTCGACTTCATATTTAGCAAATACTGTGCCAACCGTCTGATTGCTTTTCAGTGGTTTTTTTGGTAAAATCGATAAAAACAAAACAAAATACTGTCCCGAAAGACAGTATTTTGTTCTCAAAAGACGCAAAAAAAATATATATCGACGGATAATTTATTACTTTCAGCAAGAACTGTGTCATATTTCGAACACATAATTGCCGTTTTGATGCCTATAACAATAATTCCCTCTGCAAAACAGTATACGTATCATTTTTGGTACATTATATTTTTATTTTTGTACCATATTTATTACACATTTGTATTTTTGCCCAGAAATCAGCCACTCTTTTTCTGGCATATTTTTTGCTTTATAGATATGATATGTATACAACTTAAAAATAAAAGAAAGGATGGATGTATTTGAAAGCCAGAAAACTTTTTAGGACCATTGAAACCCATACCCTCGGACAGCCGACCCGTAACGTGGTCAGTGGATTTCGTCATATCCCAGGTTCTACAATGCAGGAAAAGTTCGAGTATATGCGAGAAAATGAAGACTGGTTCCGTAAGGTTCTGATGTTTGAGCCTCGAGGCAGCGAAATCATGTCTGGTACATTGATTACCGAGCCATGTACCCCTGGAACTGATGTAGGTGTACTGTATTTTGAATCCAGCTGCTGGATGCCTATGTGCGGTCACGATACCATGGGGGTAACAGTTGCGCTCATAGAAGCCGGTCTTGTAGAAGTAAACGAACCATTTACTTCTATTAACCTGGACACGCCTGCGGGTGTTGTTTCGGTCACAGCCAAAGTAAACGACGGTGTTGTAGAGGAAGTCTCCTTCATCAATGCTCCGGCCATGGTTCTAAACCGCAGCGTTACAGTTAACACTGAAGAGTTCGGCAGCCTGACTGTGGATATCAGCTGGGGCGGCAATGTATATGCAATTCTCCCCGCATCATCAGTAGGGCTGGACATTACCCCTGCAAACTGTGGAGAATTTACAAGAGTCGCCCGCAGTCTCGCCGATGACATCAATCGGCAGATCTCCGTGCGTCATCCCAGCCTTCCCTTTGTTGACAGGGTAACTCATGTGGAGTTTTCAGGGCCGCCAAAAAGCGAAGACGCTGATATACAAAATGTAGTCGTAGCTCTTCCCAAAGTCATTGACCGCTCCCCCTGCGGAACAGGAACTTCGGCAAAAGCCGCCCTTCTGTATGAAGAAGGAAAGCTGAAGGTCGGTGACAGCTTTATCCATGAAAGTGTTATCGGTTCCAAATTCAAATGCGAAATTGTGGAAGAGACTACAGTAGAAGGTGTCAGAGCCATCATTCCAAAAATCACAGGAAATGCCTGTGTGATCGGCTTTGCAACCTGGATTCTGGATCCGAAAGATCCATTCCCGGAGGGATTTCTCCTCGATGTATAAAAAAACAAACGCAGTCAATATAAAGTACAAGGCACTTCACGGATTCTACTGGATGCTGTACTGTCTGCCAACCGGATATATTACTGTATTTCTGCTGGCTCAGGAAGTCCCTGCATCGATTATCGGCACGATTACTGCCCTCAGTAGTATTCTGGCTGCTGCAGGCCAGCTAATCGTGGGAAATATCACTGACAGCTGCAAACGTTTGTCCTGGAAAGGCATTCTCCTGATTATCGGAGCCGTAGAAGCTGTTATTCTGC
>CABSEO010000051.1 GCA_902476665.1 uncultured Emergencia sp. | reverse complement strand
CAGTTATAGTTACAAAGCGCCGTCTGGAAAAGAGATTGGAGTTGCAAGGGAAGGCTGTGCAAAAGGAAGGCTGACAGGAGGGAACCTGACGGTGATTTGTGCTTCAGTCGGTACGCCTTATGAAATCGATACGACAGGAAAGATCCTGTTTATTGAAGAGATAGGTGAACATATCGGTAACTTAGACCGTCATATTTATCAGTTGCGTAATGCAGGAAAATTTGACAGGGCAGCAGGCATTCTCCTGGGACAGTTTACAAGATGTGATCAGGATGAACCGGATTACAGTATTGTCGATGTTGTGCTGGAAGCTACGGAGGGCCTGAATATTCCGGTGATGTACAATATACAGTCTGGTCATGATTTTCCGATGATTAATCTGCCGATGGGGGCAGTCTGCACTATGGACACCACGGAAAAGAGTATTATCTTTGAATAGTGGTGTTCGCACAAATCCGCAAACTGTTGAAAGTGTTTTTCTTTTGCGCTTTTCCTTGCCTGACAGGCAGAAAACTGGTATGGTAAAAGGAGAAAAAAATTACAGAGAGGTTTGCTATGGAAAAAATGATAGGCGTTCTTGGAGGTATGGGGCCAATGGCATCTCAGCTGTTCTACAAAATGGTAACAGAGATGACTGATGCTTCTAACGATCAGGAACATTTGAAGATGATGATTTTTAGTGACACATCTATGCCGGACAGAACAAAAGCGATTCTCAGCGGTAATATAGAGCCGGTTCGGGAAAAGTTGCTGGAAGATGCAAAAATGCTGCAGCAGTGCGGGTGCAAGGCCATAGGCATCACTTGCAATACGGCACACTATTTTGCGGATCTGATTCAGAATCAGCTGGAAATTCCCATCATTCATATGATTAAAGAAACCGTAAATGCCATTTCAGAATCAATGCCTGGAGCAAAGGTGGCTTTGCTCGCCACTGATGGGACAGTCAGAACACGTATCTATCAGGATAGAATGGAGAAAGCCGGACTGCAGCCTTATATTCTGCCTGAAGAAATGCAGAAACAGGTAATGTATCAGATTTATGATCGGATCAAGAGCGGCAAGCCATGGGATGCAGAAAACTGGGCTGATTTGGAGACTCACATAAAAGCGGCAGGATGCAGCTGCGCTATTATGGGGTGCACTGAGCTTTCTGTCATTAAAATGGACAATCAGCTGGATGATTATTATGTAGATCCAATGGCAGTTCTGGCAGAAAAACTGATTCTGTTTGCAGGCAAGCAAATAAAACTGAATCGATAAGCAGAAAGGATCATTCGTCTTTTCTCAGCACATTGATTCCTTTTTCGGTAATCAATGTACCACAGCGGCCTTTTCCTATAAGGATAAGGCCGTCTTTTTCTAATTGATTTAAAAGTGCACGTAATTTACTATCGCTGATACGGAATCCATCTTTTGAAAGCTGGCGTAACAGGGGCGCACGTCCGATTCCATGTGAAATTCCTGAATTATTCCCCACAATTCTAAGGATAGATGGAACGATGTGATCTTTCTGAAAATAAATTCTGTTATGTCCTTCTTGAGAAACAGACTGCAGAATGTATTCGGGCAGTGAAGAGAGAGTCTTGAAGTAGGTTGCCAGATTTTCCAATTCTCTGATATTGCCCGGCCAATCATAACGCAGAAGGCAGTTTTTTTCTTCAGGAGTGATGTTTTCATAGCAGTTTCCCAGAAAATGCTGGAGCAGGACTGTGATGTCAGATTTTCTCTGACGGAGAGGAGGAATCACAATAGGGAGTACATTGAGCCTAAAGAATAGATCACTTCTGAAGGTTCCGTCACTGACTGCTGCCTCCAGATCGCGATTGGTTGCTGTAATGAGACGGATATCGATATCGATTAGTCTGTCGCTGCCCACTCTCATGATCTGTCTTTCCTGAATCGTGCGTAGTAGTCTGGCCTGTAGTTTGGGGGAAATATCTCCGATTTCATCCAGAAAAATGGTACCGTGGTTAGCTTCCTCAAATAACCCGGTTTTTCCTTTTGACTGAGCTCCGGTAAAAGCTCCCGGCTCATAGCCGAAAAGCTCGCTTTCTAGAAGATTATCAGGTAAAGCGGCACAGTTAATAGCAACGAAGGGATAATTGTTTCGCCAGGAGGCATTATGTATGGACTGAGCTATAAGTTCTTTCCCTGTACCGCTCTCTCCTCTGATCAGGACTGTGTGATCTGTCAGCGCTATTTGTCTGGCTGTTTGAATCACAGTTTCCATGTCTTGTGAACTGTGGATGATATCTTTGAACTGATGTTTTGCAGTAAATCCTTTTTGACGGATGGAGCGGCTTGCTGTATCCACTTCAGATTCTCTTTGTAAAGTAATATAATAGCCTGCAATTTCATCCATTAATGTAATAGGATATTTATTATAATAGTATCGTTCTCCCAGAATGGAAATAGGTGCACCATCTGTATCTGAAGCTGTTAGCACAGAAGGGCTGATGTATCTTTCTATTTTTATGGTGTTTTTATTGTCGCACTGAAAAATTCTGCAGGCAGTATCATTGATATACACCAATTCAAAATAAGAATCTACGAGAATCATGCCTGTACTGCTGGTGTTCACAATACGGCTGAGCATTTCACTTTTTAGATACCCAAAGATATAGTTATCATGAAGGACTGCATTGGATTCGACAATGGAATGAATATGACGAAACAAGTTTCGATTCACTGTAGCAATATCCAGATCCAGCAGTTTCATCAGTTTGAAAGTTGTGTCAAAGCTCACCTTGCGGTAACCGATGTCGATGATTTTTTTTATGTGAGCAGGAACCAGGTGAGGTTCTGCCGGAGTGATTGCGATTTCGATACTGTCGTAGAGACCAGTGTGCTCCAGTCTACTGTCATAAGGCACCATGTTGATGTGACCAATTCCCACTTCGTAAAAGGCGCGAGTAGCGTCCAGAGAACTTTCATAGGTGTCGTTGACGATGAGAGCAGTGGAACCGACAGGAATTTTAGAAATGGCTTTTAATGATTCTCTGTCGGGGCTTCTGTTTATTTTTATTACCTTTGAAAAATTGTCAATGTGTTCATTGAGATCATCAATCACCGAATCCCCCAATGCTAGAAATGCGTCTGCATCAAGTTTTTCTCCCGGTTCGAGATCGGTGAGAAAATAATTTGTAAAAATTATATACTGTTCGAAGATTTCCTCCAGATTGGCTTTGATAAAATTAATTGCATTTTCATTGGACTTATTTCTGAAAATGATGGAAACGTGTTTCATATTTTTCATACCAGTGTTCTCCATTCTATCTCTTAGCCTCAGTATAGCATAAATAAAATAGAAAAAATAGGATTAAATTAAATATTAACCTATTTTAACTTATTAAAATAGAATCAAAATGCTCTGAAATGCTGGAATTTTCAAAATATTAAGATGGCACGGATTTTGCTTTTGCATATGCATATAATGATATCAAATCGTTTCATCTGGCGATATTTGTAAAGGAGGCGGAAAGAATGAAGAAAAAGATATTTGTCACTTTGGTTTCACTGGCCATGGTTGTGGCATCTTTTTACGGATGCGGTGGAGACAGCGGTCAGGCAGTGGAATACGATGACGGATTTGGTGAAAATGTTCTGCGTGTTACATACGATCATGAATGTGAATCCGGGGATCCGGCACAGACAACTAGTGACTATATTATTCAGCTGAATATTTTTGATACACTGGTTCAGACCGTATCTACTGAAGATGGCGGAAGTGAACTGCAGCCGGGGGCTGCTGAATCCTGGGAAATCTCAGATGATGGCAAAACCTATTCTATGCATCTGAGAAAAGGAATTATGTTTACCAATGGTGAAGAAATGACTTCGGATGATGTCCTCTATACTGTTGACAGAATGCTGGATCCGGAAAGAGCTGCTCTCAATACTCCTTGGATGGATATGCTGGTAGGTGCTCAGGATGTACTGAACGGAAAAGCAGATACTGTTGAAGGTAAAGGCATTATCATTCACGATGATTATAATTTTGATATTGTTTTGAATGACTCATATTCTCCGTTCTTGGCTACTCTTAGCGTTCCGGCATGGTCGATCATTAACAGAGAAGCTGGTGACGCTGCAGATGAGGCAGGAGGCGGTGTAACGGGAACCAGATTTGGTAATGAACCTGAATACACAATCGGTTCTGGACCGTTCATCCTGAAAGAATGGGTTCTGAACGATCATATCTATCTGGAAGCAAATCCTGATTATTGGCAGGGTGCACCGAAAATCGACGGTATTCTAATTAAGGTAGTAAGTGATGCTGAAACGGAAAAAATGCTATTTGATTCTGGTCAGATCGATATTTTCGACCTTGACAATGCAAGACACTTAATTCCTGAATATACAGAATCCGAAGATTGGAAAGACAACATTGTTGAAAAAGTTGTTTTAGGTGTTACCTATCTGTCTATCAATGAAAATATTAAACCGTTTGATGATGTTCGTGTTCGTAAGGCTCTTCAGATGGCAATTGATAAACAGGCTATTTTAGACAGTATGTACGAGGGTACCGGCGTGCCGGCAAACGGAATTTATCCGGAAGGTCTGGTTGCTTATAATGAGAATCTGCCGGAAATCAAATATGATCCTGAAGGAGCCAAGAAACTGCTGGCAGAAGCAGGTTATCCGGATGGTTTTGAAATGACAATTTCTCAGACTGCAAACAGTCCTAAGGATCTCGAAATCAATGAGATCATCCAGTCTCAGCTGGCGGAAATTGGAGTAACAGTAACCATTGATCAAATGGATGAAGCTTCCTGGTATGACGTTCGTGCAACAGGTGAACTTCCGATGTATATGGCTACTTGGTATGCAGATTTCAACGATCCTGACAACTTTATCTACACATTCTTCTCAAGCGAAGCAACTAAGTCAAGATCCTTCAATTACTACAATAAGGATGCCATTAAGAGAATTGAGGATGCAAGACACAATGTAAATGAAGAAGAACGTATGCAGGAGTATCTTGACTTAGAAGAACTGGCAATTCAGGAAGATGCAGCTTGGGTTCCGCTCTTCCATCTGGAAAAAGTAAGAGTCATTCAGGATAGAGTAAAAGGCTTTGTACCGCACTGGGCAGGCTGGGGTGACTGCAGCTACTATTCTGTGGATCTTGAAACCTCGGAGGAATAAACGGCTGCATGGTTAAGAACAACATACTGCTGATAATGACTGCTAACCTTAACTGGTCATAATCTGAGAACAGAGAAGAGATTATCCTCAGTAAGAGGGTAATCTCTTTTTACCGGATTTTCACCGAAAACAAGTCTGATATGAAAGGAGGAAACGCATGATTAAATATATTACCAAGCGCATTCTCATATCCATACCCTTGATTATTGCGGTAATTCTGATTATCTTCCTGATGCTGCAGGTTCTGCCGGGAAATCCGGTGTCCGTTATGATGGGAGAGAAAGCCAGTCCTGCTGTTATTGAAAGAGTTACCGAAGAAATGGGGTTAAATGATCCGACTCTTGTACGTTTCGGCAGATACCTGGTCGATGCAGTGCAGGGTGATCTAGGAACTTCCTATAAATTGAACCGGCCGATTAATGCATTGATTGCCGAAGCCTTTCCCAATACGCTGAAGCTGGCTATTACATCGGCTTTGGTGGCATGGCTGATTGGTATTCCGGCAGGAATTATATCCGCAATTAAAAAGAATTCTCTTCTGGACAGATTTTTAATGGGGTTTTCTCTGGTTGGCATTTCTCTGCCGGTATTCTGGGCGGCTATGCTGCTGCAGTACATATTTGGTTATACACTGCACATTCTGCCAATTTCCGGTTACTCTACGGCGTCTCATATGATCCTGCCGGCTTTGGTTCTAGGATGGGCATCCTCAGGCACAATTGCCCGTTTGACCAGATCCAGTCTTCTTGGAATTATGAAAAATGATTACATCAGGACGGCACGGGCAAAGGGGCTGAAGGAAATGCTGGTTGTAAGACACGGATTAAAAAATGCGCTGATTCCGGTTGTAACCATGATGGCAATGCAGTTTGCCAGTCTGCTTTCGGGAGCAGTCATTACGGAATCGGTATTCGGTATTGGAGGTATCGGAATGTTAATGGTTTCTGCAGTAAACAACAGGGATATGCCTCTTCTGCAGGGATCTGTTATTCTTTCTACCTTGATTATTATCTTGGGTAATCTGGTGGCTGATATTCTCTACTCCTTCCTGGATCCGAAGATCAGAGAACAGTAAAAGGAGGCGAAAACATGAAACTCAGAAAAACAGAAAGAGCAGCAGAACTGCTGGCTGCTAAAATTTCAGAAGGGTTCGGAAAAATGCCTCCTGCGGGAACTGACTGGATACCGGAAAATGCCACAGAGCCGGTTGTCGTTGAAGAGAAAGCAGAGGCGGAAATTGCTCCTGATGAAACCCTGAAAGAACAGATCTTCAGTATGTTCCGTAACAATAAACTGGCACTGGTTTCTGCGATTATCATTGTACTCTTTATTCTCGCTACTCTGTTGGCTCCGATTATCGCACCGTGTGATCCGTATGCTCAGGATTTGTCAAAACGTCTTACGGATCCTTCTGTCGAAAACTGGCTGGGTACAGATAATTACGGACGTGATATTTTTAGTAGAATGCTTTATGGAGGAAGAGTTTCACTGATGATCGGATTGATTCCAACCCTGATTTCCATGATTATCGGAACGGTGCTGGGACTGGTTGCCGGTTTTATCGGAGGAAAGATAGATTCCATTATTATGCGGCTTGCTGATGTTTTGATGGCTTTTCCTTCATTGCTTTTGGCAATGCTGGTTTCTTATACACTGGGAAACGGCTTACTGACTATTTTCATAGCTCTCAGTTTTGTAAGCTGGGCGGGAACTGCCCGAGTAGTTCGTTCAGAGGTTCTGTCACTACGGGAAAAAGAATATGTTGAAGCGGCGACGTCTATAGGGGTAAAGAAATGGACTATTATGCTTCGCCATATTCTGCCAAACTGTGTGCCGACGCTAATTGTATTGTTTACTATGAATGTACCAGGAAATATTTTGACCGAGTCCAGTCTGTCCTTTTTGGGAATCGGTGCGCAGCCACCGTCGACGAGCTGGGGGCTTCTGGTATACCAGATGAAGAAATTTTTGTCTTCTTCACCTGTTGCAACGCTGGCACCCGGCATTGCTATTCTGATTCTGGTTGTGGCATTTAATTTCCTTGGTGATGCCTTGCGGGATAAACTGGATCCATCACTGAAGGACTAAGACAGGCAGGTGATATGATGAAAAGTAATGAGACAATTCTTCAGATAAAAGGGCTTAGAACCCAATTCTTTACATCCAAAGGTGTGGTTCCAGCCGTAGATGGCGTGGATATTGCTGTAAAAAGGGGTGAAGCGGTTGGTCTGGTAGGTGAATCTGGATGTGGAAAAAGTATGACCGCCATGTCCGTGATGCAGTTGTTGCAGTATCCTGGAAGAGTCGTTGCAGGTGAGATTCTGTTAAACGGAGAAAACCTGCTGGAAAAAACCAAACCAGAGATGGATGACATCAGAGGCAATCGCATTTCTATGATCTTTCAGGAGCCAATGACATCTCTCAATCCGGTATTTACTATTGGAAGACAGGTATCAGAAGCAATTCTGATCCATGAATCGGTAACAAAGGAGGAAGCTAAGAGTCGTACTATCGACATTTTTCGTAAGGTGGGCATTCCTGAACCTGAAAAACGATATAATGCATATCCTCATCAGCTTTCTGGCGGTCTGCGACAGAGAGTGATGATTGGAATGGCCATGGTGTGCAATCCACAGCTGATGATCGCCGATGAACCGACCACGGCTCTGGATGTCACCATTGAAGCGCAGATTCTTTATTTGATGAATCAGCTTCAGAAAGAGCAGGGAACCGCAGTTGTCATGATTACGCATAATCTTGGCGTAGTAGCTGAATCCTGTGATTATGTCTATGTAATGTATGCAGGAAAGATTATGGAGGAGGCTCCGGTAGAGGAGATTTTCAGAAATCCGTTACATCCTTACACATACGGACTGATGAACTCAATCCCTAAGTTGACTGAAAGTAAGGAGCATCTTTATACAATAAAAGGTCTGGTACCAAACCTGCTGAATCTGCCCCAGGGATGCAGATTCTGTCCGAGGTGCGATAAAGCGATGAAGGTATGCACTATGTATCAACCGGATCTTTATGAAGCGGAAGATGGACACAAGGTGAGATGCTTCTTGTACAACAAAGAGGTGATGAATCATGGAAAATAAAAAAGTCCTGGTCGAAACTAAAAATCTTACAAAGGAATTTAAGACAAAATCCGGTTCATGGGGCAAAAACTCGGGTACAGTTCATGCCGTAACGGATGTAAATCTGCAGATATTTGAGGGAGAAACCTTGGGGGTTGTAGGAGAATCAGGATGCGGGAAGTCCACACTGGGACGTCTGATTCTCAGGCTGCTGGAACCAACTAGAGGTGAGGTGTTCTTTGACGGAAAAAATCTGAACAATCTCAAGAGCGAGGAACTTCGCGAGATGAGAAAACAGATGCAAATGGTTTTTCAGGATCCTTACGCATCTTTAAATCCGAGACTGAAAATACGTGATATCGTTGCAGAACCGCTGGTTACACACAATATAACAAAGACAAAGGATGAGAGTGCGGCTATTGTGGAGGATTTACTGAGAAAGACTGGTATCCGTCCAGAATTTATGTATCGCTACCCTCACCAGTTTTCCGGTGGACAGAGACAAAGAGTCAGCATTGCAAGAGCGTTAGCCTTGAATCCAAGACTCATCGTCTGTGACGAACCAGTATCGGCTCTAGATGTGTCCATTCAGTCACAAATACTGAACCTTCTGGGAGATCTGCAGCAGGAGATGAATCTGACTTATGTGTTTATTTCTCACGATTTATCAGTTGTCAGATATTTATCAGATCGCGTTTGCGTTATGTTTTTGGGAAAGGTGTGCGAAT
>CABSEO010000050.1 GCA_902476665.1 uncultured Emergencia sp. | reverse complement strand
TGGTTTTGACTGGGATCATAAAGCTCTCGCCATTTCTCATCTGGAAAAGGAACTTTATGCCGTGGCAAGGCAGCCTTTGAAACTTAGAGAAAAGACAGAGCCGGCCATTACTGTGGTACAGGCGGCAAATATGTATAGTGAGGCGGAAAGTGCAGCTTCCTATATTCTGCATCTTCTGCGTGATAAAGGCCTGAGATGCCGGGATATTGTGGTCATCTGCAATGATCAGAATGTGAGAGGGTCAATTATCAGCCGGGTTTTTGAGGAATACGGGATTCCTCTTTTTGATGACAGGAAACGATCAGTGCTCAGCTCTCCTGTGGCTGTTGCGGTGACCGCCATGCTGGAAACTGTAGTTTATGGAATGCGGACAGCTGATTTCTTCAAAGCTCTGAAAACCGGTTTTTTCAATCTTGACGATGAAGAAATCGAGCGGTTGGAAAACTATGCTGTAAAATACAGAATCAAAGGAACGATGTGGGAGAGAGCTTTTGTGAAAGGTACTCTGGAATATGGTAATGACGGGCTGGACCAGCTGAATATTATTCGGGAAAAGGCTGTATCTCCATTTCTTACATTGAAAAAACTCTGTGAGGAAGCCGGCAATACTGGTGTTTTTCTGGAAGCTTATTATGATTTTCTCATTGAAAAACTGCAGCTGGGACGGAAAATTACAGCACTGATACAGATGCAGGAACAGCAGGAGTTACTGGATCTGGCCGAGGAAACCGCCCAGATATGGGGACAGATTGTAGGACTTTTTGATCAGATTGTGGAGCTGTCGGGAGAAGAGCCGTTTGAAGGAAGCGTACTTACAGGACTTTTAACAGCTGGGCTGTCCCAGCTTGAGACAGGTGTACTGCCGCCTACTTCTGATGATATTCTCATGGGAACTATGCAGAGAACCAGAAGCGGCAGAGTCAAGGCCGTGCTGGTTCTGGGGGCTAACGAGGGTCTGCTGCCGGCCAGAGTCACAGACGAGGGACTGTTCAGTATTGATGAACTGGAGTTTCTTGCAGAGGAAGGAAAAGAACTGTGCAAAGTAGACAGAATCCGGGTTATGGAGGAGCAGCTGGCTATTTATCGGAATCTGTCAAGGCCGTCAGATTACCTGTGGATCAGTTTTTCTGCCAGCGACGAAGAAGGACGAGAGACAAGAGCTTCTGAAGTTATTGACTCTCTTTTACGAATTTTCCCTGATTTGACCATAAAACAGGATATCATCAGTAATGGGGATATGAAGGAGCTGGTGGGCGGACAAATCAGCACGCTGCGTCATCTGACAGCTGAACTGCAGAAAGGAAGACGTGGAGAACGAATTCATGGTGGATGGAAGGCTGTAATCAGCTGGTATCGCGAGCATGATCCGGAAGGCCTTTCAAAAATTGCTGAAGGGCTTGCTTTTACCAACAGCCAGAAGGATATCCCTGCAGAGCTGGCAGAACTGCTGTATCGCAGAGACGTGACACTTCCGCTGGTTTTAAGTCCGTCCAGACTGGAAAAGTTCAGCAGATGTCCTTTTTCGCATTTTGTGGCATATGGGCTGAGGCCGGAGGAGCGGCGTGTTTATCAGGCAGCCGGTCGTGAAATCGGTGACATCTACCACAGCTGTCTTATGGAGATTTCCCGAAAACTGACAGAAGAAAACACCTGGGACACTATAACAGAGGAGGAGTGCAGAGCTTTTGTCTGCCAGACCACACAGAAAGAGGCGGCATCTTATCGAGAGGGATTATTCTCTTTCACCAATGAAGAATGTTATAAGACAAAAAGAATCGAGGATACCTGTTTTCATGTATGCTGGGCACTGATTCAGCAGGTGCGCGCGGGAAATATTGAAAAAAGCCTGTATGAAGTACCATTTGGAAGGAATTGTGATATTCCGCCTGTTGAGGTGGCCGCAGAGGGTCAGTATGTATATATAGAAGGTAAAATTGACAGAATGGATCTTCTGAAAGGAGATCGAGTGAAAATTATTGACTATAAGACGGGGAAAGAAACCTTTGATGTAAAAGAGGCCCGCAGTGGTTACAGGCTTCAGCTCATGCTGTATCTGAAAGCTGCACAGCAGCAAAAAAGAAAACCTGCAGGGGTGTTCTATTTTCTCATTGAAGATCCGCGAGTGGATCTGACCGATGTGGATAAGAAAAATCTTTCTGAAAAAGTTTCAAAAGAAATGAGGAAAGCTTTCCGTTTAGATGGTATCATGGTAGATAATGCTCAGGTTATTGGTGATATTGCGGGAGAGTTTGAAGGGTTTTCGGATATTCTTCCGATACGGATGAGTAAAGAGGGAATTAAAGCCACCTCAGAAGGATTTCTCCTCAGTGAAGAGGAATTTTCAGCCCTGCAGGAAGATGTAGATAAACAAATCAGTCAGCTTTGCAGCCAGTTGTCTGGAGGCCGGATTGCTATCATGCCTAAGAAGACGGACAGAACCTCTCCATGTGTATACTGTGAGTACAGGGCAATTTGCAGATTTGATTTAAATTTCCCTGGATGCAGATATGATCTTGTGAAATGAGAAAATATGTGGTATACTAATCGGTAGCGGGCAAAGGTGAACTTTGCCCGCAGGTATGCTTCCGTGGCTCAGTTGGCAGAGCAGCGCATTCGTAACGCGCAGGTCGCCGGTTCGATCCCGGCCGGGAGCTCCATGATAAAACCGCTGAAATGCTTGATTTAAGCTATCAGCGGTTTTGCTGTTTTTTGAAAACAGAGATATTCTTTCACCACCACCTAAGGTGCAGGAATACCAAATGAATCTTTTCGGTTTTAGGACGCTGAAACCCGCATATAATGGGGATAAAGCACAGTAAAGGAAATTTCAGGAAAGTTAAATTTCTGACAAAAATTATAATGATTTTTGCCGAGGATTGTAGTATAATATATCCCGTATGATTATAAGACGACTATTTTTTAGAAAGGAAGGTTTCA
Organism: uncultured Emergencia sp.; assembly: GCA_902476665.1. Lineage (GTDB taxonomy): Bacteria > Bacillota > Clostridia > Peptostreptococcales > Anaerovoracaceae > Senimuribacter. The sequence goes on along the minus strand of CABSEO010000050.1, from coordinate 6,227 downwards.
AATATGAGCGCAAATGCAAAGCATTTACATAGCATTGATGCCGGTCACTACAAGAACACCGCCGGCTGTGAAACCGAAGTTATGCCGATTCCCGACATTGTGAAAATTTCAATGTCACAGCACATCGGCGCACCTTGTAAGCCTTTAGTTGCCAAAGGCGATACGGTCAAGGTGGGACAACTTATCGGAGATACGGATGCTTTTGTAAGTGCACCGATTCATTCCAGTGTATCCGGAACTGTTGTAGGTATCGAAACACAGCGTTCCGCTGCAGCCGGAAACGACACGCTGGTTGTCATTGAGACTGACAAAAAACAGGAAATGTGTGAGGACATTAAAGTCCCTGAAGTAAACGATTTACAGAGTTTTGTAAAGGCAATTAGAGACAGCGGCCTTGTAGGACTGGGCGGCGCATCTTTCCCTACACATATCAAGTACAATCCAAAGAACATTGATGAGGTGCATACCTTAATCGTCAATGGTGCAGAATGCGAACCATTTATTACGTCTGACCACAGAACCATGCTGGAGGATACTCAGGACATTATCGACGGCATGAAACTGATTATGGAGTATATCGGACTGGACGAAGGTTATATCGGAATCGAAGAGAACAAGCCTGACGCTATCGAAAAGCTTGACAGAATGTTTGCGGAGCAGGGTCTTACCAACATGCACACTTTCAAACTGCAGGCCAGATATCCGAAGGGTGCAGAACGTGTTTTGGTCTATGAAATCACTGGCAAAGAGATGAAAGCCGGTGTACTGCCTGCAGATCTTGGCGTAATCCTTTCCAATGTAACTTCCGTTGCATTTGTGGGACAGTATTTCAGAAACGGCATTCCACTTGTAAACAAGAGAATGACTGTAGACGGTGATGCAGTTGCACAGCCTAAGAATATTATCGCACCGATCGGTACCATGATCCATGATGTTGTGGAATTCTGCGGCGGTTACAAATCTGAGCCGAGAAAGATCCTGATGGGTGGACCGATGATGGGAAGAGCGATCTTCTCTGATGCAATGCCGATTGTAAAGAACAATAATGCGATTCTGGCATTCTCAAAAGAAAAAGCCTATATTCCAGAAGAAACCGCATGCATTAACTGCGGCAGATGTCATCAGGCATGTCCGTTCAATCTTCTGCCGACAGCTCTTGCTGAGGCTTATGAACGCAGAGATGCGCAGAAACTGAGCGACCTTAAGGTTATGCAGTGTATGGAATGCGGAAGCTGTTCCTATGTATGTCCTGCAAGAAGACCTCTGGGATTCATGAACAAGCTCGGAAAAGCTGTTGTAAAGGAGGCTGGAATTAAATAATGGATAAGACATACTATAATAATCTGGCGGTATCCTCTGCACCGCATCTGGTGACAAATCTGGATACGAGCAAAACAATGGCAATGGTGCTTGCTGCACTGGTACCTTCTTTCTGTGTAAGTATATATGTATTCGGCGCCAGAGTCATTCTGCTGACACTGGTGTGTGTCGTTGCAAGCGTAGGCTTTGAATGGCTCTACAATAAGCTGATGCACAAGAGACAGACTGTAGGCGATTTGTCTGCTGCTGTAACAGGTGTGCTGATTGCGTTTAACGTACCTTCCAGTTTCCCTTACTGGATGGCTGTTATCGGCTGTTTTGTAGCAATTGTGATTGTAAAGCAGCTTTATGGCGGAATTGGACGAAATGTTGTAAACCCTGCAATTACAGCCAGAATTGTACTGTTTATTTCTTTTGCAACAGAAATGACAACCTGGCCTGTGCCTAGAACTTCCACCATTGACGCGGCAACTAGCGCGACTCCGCTGGGTATTCTCAGTGAAGGAAGCGTGGCAGATCTGCCTTCCAACATGGAGATGTTCCTGGGAACCATCGGCGGTTCCATGGGTGAGGTTTCCGCTATCGCACTTCTCATCGGGGGACTGTTCCTCATCTGGAAGAAGATCATTTCTCCGATTATCCCGGTATGCTTTGTAGGAACAGTGTTTGTCATCGCACTGCTGTACTACGGTATCGCAGGCAGTGAGCTGAGCGCATTACATATGGCAGTGTTCCATGTCTGTGCAGGTGGCGTAATGCTGGGTGCATTCTTCATGGCAACAGACTATGTAACATCCCCGATCATGCCGCTGGGCAAAGTGATCATGGGTATCGGCTGCGGTATAATCACCATGGTTGTAAGACTCTGGGGTTCCTATCCTGAAGGAGTTTCTTTCTCCATTCTGCTGATGAACATTATGACACCGCTGATTGATCAGCTGTGCATTAAATTAACATATGGAGGTGCAAAGAAAAATGAAAAATAAAAATACATTCGCACCTATCGTCGTTCTGGTTGCAATCTGTCTGGTCATTACAGCAGCTCTTGCAGCAACCTACGGCGTAACCAAACCGATAATTGATGCCAATACAAAGAAAACAGCTGATGAAGCTCGTATGGAACTGCTTCCGGCAGCTGACAGTTTTACTGAATATAAGGGTGATCTGGTAGTTTCCGAACCTGACAAAGTCTTTGTGGAAGAATGCTATCTGGCGGACAATGGATCAGGTATGGTTGTAACAGTAAGCACTAAGTCCTTTGGCGGAGCGATGACTGAGATGATCGGTATTGACTCTGAAGGAAAGATTACCGGTGTAAAGGTTACTTCTCATGGAGATACACCGGGTCTTGGAACTAAGGCTCACGATGCTGGATATCTGGAACAGTATAAAGGACTTTCAGAACTGACATCCACATCTGCCAAAGACGACAGCTCCATTACCCATGTAACCGGAGCAACTATTTCATCCAATGCAGTTCATTACGGCGTATATTGCGCTTTAGAACAATACAAGGAAGTAGGAGGTGCGAAATAATGGAAAACAAGCCAAGTAAATTAAGCATCCTTACAAAAGGTATCATTAAGGAAAATCCTGTACTGGTACTGCTGCTGGGAACCTGTCCTACACTGGCAACTACTTCTTCAGCAATCAATGGTATCGGAATGGGCATTTCTGCTATGGCAGTACTGATCTGTTCCAATATCGTAATTTCTTTACTTAGAAAAATTATTCCTGATAATGTCCGCATTCCGTGCTACATTGTCGTAATTGCCGGATTTGTAACAGTGGTTCAGCTGCTGCTGCAGGCTTTTGTGCCGTCCCTGTATGCATCTCTGGGTATTTTCATTCCGCTGATTGTAGTAAACTGCATCATTCTGGGAAGAGCTGAAATGTTCGCCAGCAAGAACAATCCATTTGATTCCGCACTGGATGGTATCGGAATGGGTATCGGTTTCACTATTGCTCTGGGCATTATGGGTCTTATCAGAGAATTCTTCGGCAGCGGCACACTGTTTGGCGTGGAAGTGCTGACTGACATCGTTCCGGGCATGGGTATCTTTAATCTGGCTCCGGGCGGATTCTTCGTATTCGGATGCCTGATTGCTGCTGTGAACTTCCTGACCAAAGGCAAGGCTCTGAAGAAGAAAGAGTTCGGTTGTGAAGGTTGTGCAATGGCTGCAATGTGCGGCGGTGCAAGAAAAGAAAAAAACGGATGTGTAGAGAAAGGAGCTGAAGAAGTATGCTAGCAATCACTGTAATCATGAGCATGATTCTCGTTAACAACTATGTACTGGCTCAGTTCCTGGGTATCTGTCCGTTCCTCGGTGTATCCAAGAAACTGGATTCAGCAGTAGGCATGGGTGTTGCGGTTATCTTTGTCATGGTACTGGCAACCATCGCAACCTGGCCTATTATGCAGGTTCTGAACAAATTCAACATTGGATATCTACAGACGGTAGTGTTCATTCTGGTTATCGCTGCGCTGGTACAGCTGATTGAAATGATGATGAAGAAATACATTCCTGCTCTGCATAAGGCGCTGGGTGTATATCTGCCGCTGATCACTACAAACTGTGCAGTGCTGGGTGTATGTATTTCCAATATCGATGAAGGCTATGGATATCTGCTGTCAATTGCCAACGCTTTCGGTGCCGGTGCAGGCTTCCTGCTTGCCATGGTTCTGTTTGCAGGCGTAAGAAGCAAACTGGAAAATGAAGATGGCGTTCCTATGGCATTCAGAGGAGTTCCTATTACATTAATTACTGCTGCTATGTTATCTCTGGGCTTCATGGGCTTCAGCGGATTGTTCCAGTAAGAATAGGAGGCGAATGGTATGGTAACACCAATTTTAATTGTTGTAGCAATTGGTCTGGTCTGCGCTGTCATTCTGACCATTGCTTCTAAGGTATTCTTTGTACCTGTTGATGAAACTTTCGCAAAACTGCGTGAAGAACTGCCCGGTGCCAACTGTGGTGCCTGCGGTTTTGCAGGATGCGATGATTATGCCAATGCACTGGCTGCTGATCATTCCCTCAGCTGCTCTAAATGTCCTGTAGGCGGCGCTGCTGTAGCCGAGAAGCTGGCTGCGATTCTGGGTGTAGAGTCCGGCTCTGCTGACAAGCAGGTTGCAGTGGTGATGTGTAACGGAACAAAGGAAGCTGCCAAGACAATCATGGAATACGGCGGCATGCAGACATGTTCCGCTGCAAAACAGTTCTTTGGTGGACTGTCCGCTTGTCCTTATGGCTGTATCGGTCTGGGAGACTGCGAAGCTGCCTGTGATTTTGATGCGATTCACATCTGTGACGGCGTTGCTGTGGTAAACAGAGACAACTGTGTAGGCTGCGGCGTTTGTGCCAAGACTTGTCCGAACTCTGTAATTAAAATTCAGAGTGCGAAAAATCTGGTTGTGGTACAGTGCAAATCTGAAGCAAAGGGTGCGGAAACCAGAAAAGCCTGCACCAATGGCTGCATTGGATGCAGAAAATGTGAAAAGACCTGCAAGTTTGAGGCTATCACAGTTGAAAATAATGTGGCAAGAATTGACCCGGAAAAGTGTAAGAACTGCGGTCTCTGCGCGAAGGAATGTCCTACCGGTGCAATCAATAATATGAGAATCAAAAAAGCACCTGCGGCAAAGCCGGCTGCAGAAAAAGCGGAAGCTTAAACTGAATATGCGGTAATCGCTGCGGCCTCGCCATCAGGCGGGGCCGTTTTGATTTCAAAAGAGTTTTACTGTCCTTCGTGAGATAAGAGAAGGATGGATATTAGAAGAGAGGTTCAGTATATGAAAAAAGATATCATCGAAAAAGCCATAGAACTGCGGCATTATCTTCATCAGCATCCGGAACTTTCCAATGATGAAAATCAAACAAAGAAGAAACTCATGGAGTTTATCAGACAAAACACAAAGCTGCAGCTCACAGATCGGGGAAAGTGGTTTTATGCAGAATATCATCCGGAAAACTTGCTGAAAGAGAAAGGTCCAATTGCGTTTCGGGCAGATATGGACGCCATCAAAGTGATAGAGGATGACAGACTGCCGTATGCCTCGGAAAACAAAGGAGTAGCTCACAAATGCGGTCATGACGGGCACAGCGCTGCATTGGCTGCATTTGCTCTGGTACTTTCAGAGCGGGGCGCTGATAGAGACGTATATCTGATATTTCAGCATGCTGAAGAGACCGGTGATGGCGGGGCGCCTTGCGCTGTGCTGATTGAGGAAAAGCAGATTGAGGAGATTTATGGACTGCATAATTTCCCGGGGTATGAAGAAGGCGTCCTGCTTTTGAAGGAAGGAACGGTCAATTGTGCGTCTAAAGGAATGGAAATTATATTCACCGGTACATCTGCACATGCAAGTCAGCCGGAAAAAGGAAAGAATCCGGCTTATGCTGTGAGTGCAACGGTGCTTGCATTAAAAGAGATAGCGGATCCGGCATGTTATCAGGGACTGATTCTTGCTACTGTCGTGCAGATTGATGTGGGAGAGCGCGCTTTTGGAGTATCCGCCCATAAAGGAAAGCTTCTGCTGACAATTAGGGGGCAGATTGAAGAAGAGATGAACAGCCTTCAGGAACAGATCGAAACGTTTGCAAGGGAGCAGGCACGCAAGTACGGGCTTGAAATCTCTTTTAATTACTATGATGCTTTTCCGGAGACATTCAATCATAAAGAAAGTATTGATAAAATCAGAAAGATTGCTGAAGAAAGGGGATGGAAAACGCTGGACATGGATGCACCCATCAGAAGTTCGGAGGATTTTGGTCACTACCTGAAAAAAGCCCCCGGAGCTCTTATCTGGATGGGGGCGGGCCCTGACTGCACGCCGCTGCATTCAGAGGGTTTTAACTATAATGACAGACTGATTGAAAGAAGTGTAGATTTCTTCAGCAGCCTGCTGT
>CABSEO010000049.1 GCA_902476665.1 uncultured Emergencia sp. | reverse complement strand
CAGATAATTGTATTCAGGAACTTCTCTTTCCTTAATAATGCCTCTCTGACACATATACTGGCAAACCTGACAGTTTTCACAAAGGTCAGGATCTATCACTGCATGTGCATCTTCCATATAAATTGCTCCGTTTGGACAGTTTGCATAGCAGTCTTCACATGCAATGCATGCACTGCCGCATACGGCAGCTTTATCTTCATAATCATCAGTGGAACTGCAAGGAACCATCTTTGCTCCTTTGTACGGAACCATCTGGATTAAGTGCTTCGGACATGCATATGTACAGTCTTTACATCCGACACACTTGTCAGGATTTACTTTGGCACTTCCGTTTACCACCTCGATAGCGCCGTATCGACAGACTTTTACACAGTCTCCCTGACCGGTACAGCCTGTGGTACAAATTCCCATCGCTTTCGGATCAGCCTTTGCCGCAGCCTCTGCACAGCTGGTAAAGCCTGCCTCTTTATATGCGAACTCATTGAATCCGCTGCATTTTACAAACGCAACCTTCTCTTTCAGTTTTGTCAGATCATGCAGTGTATCCACAATAATCTTTTTCTTACATTTTACAGTGCAGGCTACACAACCCACACATTTATCATAATCGATTACAGCATGGTTGTTGATAATTTCCACAGCACCTTCCGGACATGCTCTTACACAGTCATTGCACGCTATGCAGCCAAAACCACAGGTTTTTCTTACTTCTTCATCATCTTCCATAGTATTGGAACATGGAATAAAGTTTGTCGCATCCTTTGGCACCATACGGATAATACCCTGTACACAAGCGTCTGTATTTGCACAGGCACCGCATCCGTTACACTTCTCCGTATCAATGATGACGTCTCCGTCTACCACTTTCATTGCACCGAAATTACAAAAAGCTGTACAAGAACCGCAGCCCACGCAGCCGTCCCTGCACTGTCCCTTTGCAAAACCCATTTCAAGAGCCTCTTCACAAGATTTACAGCCGGCAAATCTCTCCTTGCCTGCAGCATCTCCACTACAGAACACAAAGGCCATCTGGTTCTTTGCTTCTTCTGCCTGTCTTCCCAAAGCTTCTGCAATCGCATCTACAGCAGCCTGATCACATGCAGGACAAAGTGCCGTACTTTCTCCTGCAGCGATAGCTTCAGCACATTCCTGGCATGTAGCCTTTCCACAGCCACCATGACCGAAACAGTCTCCGCCCGGCAGAAGCGAAAGAATTTTGGTGATCATACGAATTCCTCCTTTGCCATATATCCTTTTTTTAAAATTATTCTGTATACAACTTTAAGTTCATATTACTCTTCCCCTTTTTCAAAGTCAACAAGAAATGGCTGTCAGTGTTGAAAAATCAATGTTTTTTTTATGATACATTTCATTGATTATTTAAAATCGCGAAATTCCAACACTTTCGCACTGTTGGGTGCTAAAGCGCTTTAACTCGTTAAAATTATATATTTTCGGTTTATTTTTGGACGTTTCACTCTCTTTAATTAAAAGAAATTCTGATGCTTTAAAAAACGTTCTGTCCCGTCAAAGAGAATTGAATAAGTAAAGGGAATCATGTATAATATGATTATGTGTATGCTAAAGGAGGAAATGATATGAACTATACAGATTTTAAAGGCAAGAAAGTTTCGCGTCTTGGCTTTGGCATGATGCGTCTGCCTATGAAAGCCGACGGCAGCATTGACTATGCAAAAGGCCAGGAAATGATCGACTATGCGCTGGCAAACGGTATCACTTATATAGACACTGCCTACAAATATCATGATGGAGAATCGGAGAATTTCGTCGGAGAAGCTCTCTCCAAACATCCGAGAGACAGCTATTATCTGGCTGATAAAATGCCCTGCTGGCTCTGCAAAACCTCTGAAGATCTGGATGTGATTTTCAACGATCAGCTGACCAAATGCCGTACAGACTACTTCGACTTTTATCTGCTCCACAGCTTAGGAGACGAAGATCTGGAAACGGTAGAGAAACTTGATGCTGTAGAATACCTTCTGAAGCAGAAAGAAGCAGGCCGTATCAGCCATCTGGGTGCTTCATTTCACTGCAGCCCTGATTTTCTGCATTTGTTTCTGACAAAGTATGGAGATGCTTTAGAGTTCATCCAGCTGCAGCTCAATTATATGGACTGGGAGCTTTATGATGCCAAGTCACTCTATCAGGTCGCTCGGGAATTTAATAAACCGGTTATCGTAATGGAACCTCTTCGCGGCGGTATGCTGGCAAACCCTCTCAGTGAAGCAGCCTGCCGGATTTTAGATAATACTGGCACCGGTGCAGGTTATCCGTCATACGCCCTCCGCTTTGTCAATGAACTTGATGGAATTCTCTGCACACTCTCTGGGATGTCAGAGCCTGAACAGCTGAAAGAAAATATTGAAATTTTTAATGGTCCGGCTATGAACGAAAACGAAAAAAAGGCTATTGATGAAGCAGTGAAAGTACTTCAGGCAGACATTCTGGTTCCTTGTACCGCCTGCAATTACTGCTACGAATGTCCACAGGAAATCAAAATTCCGGAAATCTTCAAAATGTACAACGAAGCTGCCAGCAAAGGCTTCCACTGGATCTGGGGTTCTCTGTCAGAAGAGTACAACTGTATCGGCTGCGGAAACTGTGAATCTCACTGTCCTCAGAAAATTAATATTATCCAGAAGCTGGCAGAAATTGATGCAAAATATAAAGAACTTGCAGAGATCGGGGAATAAGACATCCTGTGCTGAGTATTACAGCAGGATCAGTTTGATGGTAACTTCCATGATCGTCTTGAAATATCATAAATTGATATTTCATACATAACAATAAAACGCCTGAGAGAGTTGCTGCAAAAAACTCCTTCAGGCGTTTTTATTCTGATTTATGTGTTTTTCAGATCACCGGTCAGCAGTCGAGTTATTGCCAGATTTCAGGTAATATCAATATACTCCAGTATCATAACTGATATCTGAGTTAATCTGAGCACAAGTGTCTGACACCTGATAGTTTTCCTGACCAAAAGCCTTCTCGTGAAGCCAGACTACATTAGATTCCAGCGTATTTGGCACTACATAGGAAATACCTCCCAGAAGTCCAGACCAGTAATCCTTCGGCCAGCTGATACTCTTTCCCATATCATAGCGAGGTGCATTCAGCACTGCTGTATACATGGCTGTACGGCTCATGTTAGTTCTGATATTTGGAAATACAGTATCTGACAGTTCCTTCAGTTTCCAAGGCTGAAGCATGGCTTTTTTCATAACAGCAGCCACTACTTCCTTGTAACGCCTGCTCCTGCCCTCATCTCCTCCGCTATTTTTTCTGATCCGACAATATGTGGTGGCCTGTACTCCATCCAGCGTCTGTTTTCCTGTCTCTGTAATCCGGTTATATTCACGCCCAACGTTTTCGGCTGTTTCCGGTCCCCAGATATTCATATCCCCCATTTCATTCTCATTCACATTAATTTCAATGCCACCCAGACAATCCACCGCATCTGCCACAGCTTTCCAGTTAAAAATAATAAATTCATCAATATTCAGATCAAGACTCTGATTCAAAGAGGCGCAGGTATTGACTCCCCCCAGATAATGATGAGCATGGGTAATCTTATCCAGTATCGGTGTGCCGTCCATGTAATCCATGCGCAGATAAGAATCGCGCATAACAGAAATCAGTCTGATTTCGCCTGTGGATTTTTTGATGCTCATAATGATAATCGCATCGGTTCGACTTCCGTCATAGCCTTCATCAGCTCTGGCATCAGACCCCAGAATTGCAATATTGCGATAACCACTGAGATCATCTGCAACCTGAGGATCAATAGCAAAAGCGTCCTTGTCCGTATCTATCCTGTCGAAATTCCCCGTCAATGCATAGAAAGCGCCTGTAAAAACTAAAAACACCACCAGCAGAAGCGCCAGAACATTTTTGAGTAGCTTAGACGGCCGAAAACGATATTTTTTCTTTCCTTTTTTCCCGGTTCCGCTTTTTACACCCTTGCTGCCGGCAGACCGCCTTCTTGCAGAACGTCCGCGGACACCGGCATCATAATCCCCATAATATCCGGAGGGACCTGTACCATCGTACTCTGCTGACCTGCTGCGGCTTTTGCTCCGTGTTCCCTTGCGGCGTCTGGCCTCTCTCTCATAACGTTCAGCTTCTTTCGTATATTCAGGGTCAGAAAGCTGACGAATCAGCTCCGGACTATATTTCATTCCCTTAAAATCTTCTGTTTTCTTGTTACGATCACTTCTCAAAGTTCTTCTTCCCCTCTTAAACGGACTCGTAGATAAGTATACAGGTTTTCATGAAAAATTTCAATATTGACTGTGTGATGAAAATCTAACGATTTTCTTATAACTGAAAAATGCGGCTTTTACTTGCCGCATTTTCTAAAATACTCCCTATTCTGCAACAGGGTAATCTATAAAAACTCTCCTACTGCATCTCCTCCAGCCGGCCGTGTTTCTCATAGCGTGTAATCCTGCTGATTTGGTTTTTCTCATCTACAAAGACTACCTTCGGTGGATTGTCCTTCACCTCTTCAGGTGTCATCTGACAGTAGCACATAATAATGATCTTGTCACCTTTCTGCACACAGCGCGCAGCGGCTCCATTGAGGCAGATCATTCCGCTTCCCCGTTCTCCAGCAATGGTGTAGGTTTCAAAACGCTCACCGTTATTGATGTCCACAATCTGCACTTTCTCATATTCCAGAATGCCGGAAGCCTCAAGCAGGGCCTCATCCACCGTAATACTGCCCACATAGTCCAGCTCTGCCTGCATCACTGTTGCTCTGTGAATTTTACCTTTCAGCATATTCAGATACATGAAGCTCTCCTCCTAACCCTCGTAGATAAAATTATCAATAAGCCTGGTCTTTCCGATAAAGACTGCCATAGCCACAAGCACCGGTGGTTTCATTTCTGACACAGGTTCAATGGATACTGCATCAACAGCCTTTACATAATCAATTCTTGCCAGCGGCTCCTTCTCAATAAGCGCTTTCATGGCAGCTGTAACAGCTTCCGCTGATTTTTCCCCCGCCTGGACCATATCCTGACCCAGCTTTACCGCACGACTGAGAACTAAAGCAGCTTTCCGCTCCTCCTCATTCAGGTAAGTGTTTCTTGAACTTTTTGCAAGACCGTCAGCTTCTCTGACTATAGGGCATCCCACAACTTCGATGTTAAAATTCAAGTCGCGAACCATACGTCGAATAATAGAAAGCTGCTGCGCATCCTTCTGCCCGAAATAGGCTCTGTCAGGAGTTACGATGTTGAACAGCTTGGATACTACAGTGCATACGCCGCGAAAATGAACAGGTCTTGACTTTCCGCAAAGTTCTCCTGTAAGACCATCCATATTAACATAGGTGCATGCGTCCTCAGCGTACATTTCTGAAGGTTCAGGGTTAAAAATCAGAGCAGCACCCGCTTCTTCACAAAGAGCCGCATCCCTCTGCAGATCTCTCGGATAGCTTTCCAGATCCTCCCCTGGTCCGAATTGGGTAGGATTTACAAAATCACTGACTACAACTTTATCATTCTCTCTCACAGCTCTGTCAATCAGACTTTTATGACCTTCGTGAAGGAAGCCCATGGTAGGTACCAGCCCTACAGAAAGTCCCTCGGCTCTCCAGCTTCTCACTTCAGTTCTAACTTCTTCAATGGTTTTCACGATCTTCATTTTATCTATATCCTCCCGTTAATACAGTTTATTGATCACATCATCAGAAATTTTAAAGGTATGCTCTTCTCCAGGAAAAGCACCGCTTTTTACCTCTTCTATGTAGGCATGAATACCTTGTCTCATCACACTTCCCGCATCAGCAAAATGTTTCACAAACTTTGGCTTAAAATCAGAAAACAAAGCCAGCATATCCTGATATACCAGCACCTGACCGTCACAGCCTGAGCCGGCACCGATGCCGATGGTAGGAATAGAAATGCTCTGTGTCACCAGCTGTGCCAGTTTTCCCGGTACACATTCCAGCACCACTGCAAAAGCTCCTGCTTCTTCCACCGCTTTTGCCTCTTTCAGAAGTTTTCTGGCAGCCTCTTCATTCTTCCCCTGTACTTTAAAACCGCCAAAGGCATTGACCGACTGTGGTGTCAGCCCTAAATGAGCCACTACCGGAATAGATGCATCTGTAATAGCCCTAATCTGTGGGCAGACCTCAAGTCCTCCCTCCAGTTTCACTGCCTGACATCTGCCCTCTTTCATCATACGTCCTGCATTAACCACCGCATCATAAACTGAAGTCTGATAAGACATGAACGGCATATCTCCCACTACCATGGCATTTTTTGCACCTCGGGAAACAGCTTTGATATGATGAATCATATCCTCCATGGTCACAGAAAGTGTATCTTCATATCCAAGCATGACCATGCCCAGAGAATCTCCGACTAAAAGCATGTTAATTCCTGTTTCATCCATCAGTTTTGCGGTCGAATAATCATATGCTGTCAGCATGGTGATTTTATCTCCGTCCAGCTTCTGCTGCTTTATTGTTGCCACCGTGTTTTTCATTGCTCTAACTCCTTTTTCGGTTCCATATAATTTTTCTGTGGGTTTTTTCTCTCAGCAAGACTTACAAGCCGCCTGGAAAGAATCCTGTAGGCAGATTCAATATCCTTTGCTGAAGTCTCTTTTTCTGCAAGTTTTTGCAGTGCCGCAAGATGCCCTGCCACTGTCTGTACATCACCTCTCTCGCATGGACCAGTCAAAGCTTTTACAGGACCTGATACTGCCACTGCCAGCGCATTTCCTTCGATAAGAGGTGACAAAGCTCTGGTCGCATCCTGCTCTGGAAAGCCACAGGCTCTGAGAAGATCTGCCCCCATATCCACCAGGGCCGCCAGCTGATTGCTGACCATAACGGCTGCCGCATGGTAAAGCGTCTTAGATTCTGGAGAAATGACAACGACTCTGTTTCCCATAGTTTCAAAAAAAGACTTCATTTCCGGAAGACGTTCCCTGGTTCCTTCTATGGTAAAACAGGCTTTTCCCAGTTCCTGATAAGAAGTATATCTGCTGCTGACTGCATAAAGAGGATGTATAGAGAAACGAAACGCTCCTTTCTTTTCTGCATCAAAAAAAGCGGTCGATGGAACCGAACCGCTGCAATGACATATATTTTTATCTCGTATCTGCAGATTACGCATGTCATCCCATATCTCACCAATCACCCCATCGGGCGTAGTGATGAAAAGGGTATCACTGTCCTCTGTAATTTCTGCTAAACTTGTGTAATATCTGCTTTCAGTGAATTCTGCCGCCTCTTTTGCGGAATCACAGCTGCGGCTGTAATACCCGCTGAGGGTGACGCCGTGCGTCGTCAGATATTTGCCGAGGGAGAAGCCTACCTTCCCCGCTCCAATAAAACCTGCTCTCATACCTACCACCATCCTTTCGGAAAACTGTGATAAGACAAGACCAATCTGCTGCCTTTAGTGCCGCTCCGAAGATACAGCCCGCAGGCGGATAAAAAATATATAAGACTTGCAGTATAGCTTCTTTCAGAATGCCATCCACTGCTTAATATAACACTTTTGTTTCTGTTTGTACAGAAATTTTTTTTCATTTCTCTTTTTTGACCAGAGCTTTATACAGTTCATCCGGCTCAGGTGGTGTAATCTCCTCACGGTGGCCATCTTTTCTAATCAGGCACAGTCCATCTTCCTTATCAGTAATCCGTCCTATACAGCTGACGGAGACCTGCGCTTTCTCAATAGCCGCTGTGACATCCTGCACCTTGGAGGCGGGAACCATAATCAGCATACACCCGCTGGAAATCAGACGGAGATAATTGATACCCAGTACTTTACAGATCTTCAATGTAACCGGATCCACAGGAATCTGCGCCTCCTCCAGTTCTGCTCCCAGTTCTGCGATATGACACATTTCCCATACAGCTCCCAGAATACCGCCTTCAGTTACATCATGCATTCCATGGGTTCCGATTCTCCCTGCTGCAATGCCTTCCTTAACTACGCTGACCTGCGTTAAAAGTCCTTTGGCATGTTCCAGTTCTTCTGCCGTCAGGACCTCTGAAAGTACCTGTTCAAAATCCCCAGCCAGAATCCCCGTTCCTTCCAGTCCTGCGGTCTTTGTCATCAGGATACAGTCTCCCGGTTCCATATCAGCCGCACTGGCTGACTGCCCAGAAAGTGCCCGTCCAAAGGCAGTAGATACAATAACAGGCTGATTCACAGCTTCGGTAACTTCTGTATGACCGCCCACAATTTCCACCTGTGCTGCAGCTGCTGCCTGGCCTGCCTGCTCCATAATAACCGCCACATCCTCCTTTGTGGATCCTTCCGGCAGCATGACGGTCAGTGTAATTCCAAGCGGCTGTATACCATTGCTTGCGATATCATTGCAGGAAATATGAATAGCAAGCCTGCCTATATCTCTGACTGCGGCTGTAATAGGATCTGTAGAAACTACACAGTCATAATCGCCGAAATCAATTACAGCACAATCCTCACCAATCCCTGCCCTTGTTTTCACTTCGGGCCGATGATATCGAATTCTATCGATGACAATGCTCCGAAGCACGTCACTATCCAGTTTTCCTATTTTAAGCATTCTGCACCTCCCCGGCTTCCAGCCAGTTCTTTATGGTCTCTTCATTTATAATGGGAACCTCCAGCTCCTTAGCCTTTTTATTTTTACCTGAAGCGGATTGTAAATCATTATTGATCAGATAGGCAGTTTTTTTGCTTACTGAACCTGCCACCTTGCCTCCAGCCTTCTCAATTTCGCTTTTCAGCGCATCACGGTTAGCATAGTGATTCAGGGAACCTGTGATGACAAAGGTGAGTCCTGTCAGAAAATCTGCTGTTTCCTCCGGATTTTCATCCAGCTGCACCAGAGAGCGAACCTCTTGTGCCTCCCCTCTTCTTTCTCCATCGCCAAAATACGATACATAGGCTTCTGCCATAATTTCTCCAATGCCATCAATCTCTGTCAGCTGCTCCTTGGTCAGAGACACCGCTTTATCCCATTTACGGCCGCAGGCTCTGATAATGACTTTGGCATTGGCGGCTCCGATTCCTGGAATACCCAGACTGTAAAGAAGCCGTTCAGGTGTAGTATTCTTCGCTTTTTCCACAGAGGCTATGAGATTATCAAAAGATTTCTCTCCAAACCCCTCCATGGATGTGATTTCTTCCCGATGCTGCTCCAGTTTGAACAAATCAGCAAGACGGTGAATCAGTCCTTTTTCCACCAGTTTTTCAATGGTGGCCTCAGACAGGCCGTCAATATTCATGGCATCCCGCGATACAAACAGAGCCAGTCTCTTAATCTGCTT
>CABSEO010000048.1 GCA_902476665.1 uncultured Emergencia sp. | reverse complement strand
TCTGAGAGATGTTTTTGTGCAGGAGATTCCGAGATGCTTCAGAAGAGAGGTGTATGCAGCTGCATCTATTGCCGGGGCAACTGTATATGGACTGATCTACGGTCATGTGACAATTACAGGGGCGCTTTATATCAGCTTTGGAGTGACTTTGGCGATCAGACTTGTCGCCATTTTTAAAGACCTGCATTTGGGGAAAGTGAAACTGGACTAATATGAGTAAATTTGACAGAGTAAAAGAAAATCTATATCTGCAGCTGTTCTGGTCATTTTTTAAACTGGGGCTTTTCACCATCGGAGGTGGAATGGCTATGATCCCACTGATTCAGGGAATTGTAGTGGATCAGAAGAAATGGATGACCGAAGAAGAGGCCGTGGACTGCATTGCGGTGAGTCAGGGGCTTCCGGGGGTGATTGCCATCAATATGGCAACCTATATCGGGCAGAAGAAAAAAGGCCTTGCAGGTGCAGTGGCGGCTACTGTGGGAATTGTGCTTCCCAGTTTCATCATCATTATTGCTGTGGTGAAACTGCTTCACGGTCTTGGAGACAATGCCTATGTCAATGGTGCACTGACCGGAATTAAAGCGGCTGCTACAGGTTTGATTGCATTCTCTGCTTACAAGGTCGGAAAACAGGTTTTGAAAGGGCCTTTTTCCTGGGGCTTGGCATTAATTTCTTTTATACTGATTGCATGGCTTTCAGTCAGCGCTGTATGGGCTATTCTGGGCGGTATCGTGCTGGGGCTGGCTTATACTGCAATCAAGAACCGATTTGTGGGAAAAGCCGGAAAGGCGTCTGAGGCTGTGCCTGCCGGGAAGACTGCAAACGAAACTGAACTCGACAGTAGCACTGATCCTTCTGAGGGCGGAGGTGAAGAAAAATGATCTATCTGCAGCTTTTTTTCGTCTTTGCCAAAATCGGCCTGTTCGGATTCGGTGGAGGCATGGCGATGCTTCCGATTATCTATCAGGGTGCTAAAACTTTTGGGTTGATGTCAGCGGATGAGTTTTCCAATCTCGTGGCGATTTCGCAGGTGACACCAGGACCTATTGCAGTCAATGCTGCCACTTATGTGGGCTTTAACTGCGCAGGATATGCAGGTGCTTTTGCAGCCACCTTTGGTGTTGCACTGCCTTCTTTTATTTTAGTCACGCTGGCATGTTATTTTATTAATAAGTTTAAAAACAGCAAGGTAATGGACGGCGCTTTTGCGGGGATTCGTCCCGTAACAGCGGGGCTGATTGCTTCCGCAGTGATTTTTATGGGGCAGAGTGCTTTTGCACAGCTGGATCCTGTAGCCATCGTGATTGCGCTTGCGACGATTATCCTTGCAGGCAAGTATAAGGTGAGCCCGATTCTGCTGGTTATCGGCGCGGGCGTGATAGGAGCGTTATTATGTGGGTAGGCGGCGTAAGAGTAGTTATCACCGATGACAATGAAAGAATTCTCATGGTAAGGCAGCATCACGAGGAAAAGGACATCTGGATGGTGCCGGGAGGCGGCATTGAAGAAGGTGAGAATTCCATAGAGGCAGCGGTTCGGGAAGCGAAAGAAGAGACGGGACTTGATGTTGAGGTGACGGGGGTTGCCTGGCATATTGAAGAAGTCTCTGAGAGAGGGCAGCGCTTTGTTAATTATATGCTGGCTGAAATTAGAGGCGGGGAGCTGTCCCTAGGCAGTGATCCGGAGTTCGATCAGGACCATCAGGTGCTGCGTGAAGTGAAGTTTATGACACGAGAGGAGATTTCCGCACTGTCTCATGTATATCCCAAATTTTTTAATGATGAGATCTGGGATATTCTGAAAGAGGAAAAAAACGGCATGACCTATTATAAATTAAGATATCAAGAATAAAGGAGAGACATACAATGAAAAAAGTAATTATTGAAATGGAAAACGGCGGCGTAATGAAGGGGGAGCTTTATGAGGATATTGCTCCGATTACGGTAGAAAATTTTGAGAAGCTGGCAAAGGAAGGCTTTTATGATGGACTGACTTTTCACAGAGTTATTCCGGGATTCATGATTCAGGGCGGCTGTCCGAACGGTAATGGCACAGGAGGTCCGGGATACACCATTAAAGGTGAATTTACGATGAATGGTTTTGAAAACAATCTGAAACATACGACAGGGGTGTTATCCATGGCAAGAACCATGATTCCTGATTCCGCAGGTTCACAGTTCTTCATTATGGTAGCCGATGCTCCGCATCTTGACGGACAGTACGCATCTTTCGGTAAAATTACTGAAGGTATGGAGGTTGCCAATGAGATCGTGAATGTAAAGCGTGACAGAATGGACTGCCCGATCGAACCCGTTAGAATTAAGACAATTGTGGTAGAATAAAGATAGCAGATAAAGTAAAGGAAGGAAAGTGTGATGGCGTTTTTTAGAGATGTAAGAGAGGATATACAAACGGTGCTGAAGAAGGACCCTGCAGCGAGAAACAGTCTGGAGGTTCTGCTCTGTTACCCTGGAATCTGGTCTCTGATCTGGCATAAGCCTGCTCACTTTCTGTATAAACATCATCTGAAGCTGCTGGCTCGAATTATTTCCCAGCTGACCAGATTTTTTACAGGTATTGAGATTCATCCGGGGGCTGTCATTGGCCGCAGATGCTTTATTGACCACGGCATGGCAGTAGTCATCGGTGAAACCACAGAGATCGGTGATGATGTGACTTTGTATCAGGGCGTAACACTGGGGGGTACCGGAAAGGACTCCGGAAAGCGTCACCCCACTATCGGAAACAGGGTGATCGTCAGCTCTGGTGCGAAGGTTTTAGGCCCCTTCAAGGTGGGAGATGATGTGAAGATCGGTTCCGGCTCTATTGTGCTTAAGGAGATTCCGCCGGGATGCACCGTGGTAGGTATTCCGGGAAAGATTGTGAAGCGTTACGGGGAAAGTACGGAGGATCTGAACCAGGTCAATCTGCCTGACCCTGTGGCTACTGAGCTTGAATGTCTGAGAAAAAGAGTGGTTATGCTGGAAAACAAGCTGCATGAACTGAGCAGGCAGCATGAGAAAGGAAATGAAGATGAAAATCTATAATACTTTAACCAGAAAAAAAGAAGAATTCGTACCGATCAAAGAAGGTGAGGCGTCTATTTACGTCTGCGGCCCGACGGTATATAATTTCTTTCATATCGGTAATGCCAGACCTTTTGTTGTCTTTGACACTTTAAGAAAGTATCTGGAATACAGAGGATATAAGGTGAAATTCGTACAGAACTTCACTGACGTGGATGACAAGATCATCAACAGAGCCAGAGAGGAAGGTATCACCGCTCCGGAGGTATCGGAAAAATACATTAAAGAGTATTTTAAAGATGCCGGTGCCCTCAATGTGAAGAAGGCGGATGTGCATCCGAAAGTTTCTGAGCATATTCAGGATATTATTGATTTCGTGGCAAAGCTGGTGGAAAAAGGGTATGCTTACGAGGCGGACGGAGATGTTTACTTTTCTACCAGGAAGTTTCCTGAATACGGAAAGCTGTCTAAGCAGAATATCGACGATCTGGAGGCGGGCGCCAGAATCGCAGTGGGAGAGGTAAAGCAGGATCCTCTGGATTTTGCCTTGTGGAAGGCCAGAAAAACGGAAGATGAAATTGCATGGGAATCTCCGTGGGGCATGGGAAGACCGGGCTGGCACATTGAGTGTTCCGCCATGTCCAGAAAGCATCTGGGTGAAACCATTGATATTCATGCCGGAGGTCAGGATCTGCAGTTTCCTCATCACGAGAATGAAATCGCTCAGTCTGAGTGCTGCAACGGTGTGCCTTTTGCACATTACTGGATGCATAACGGCTATATTACCATAGATAACGAAAAAATGTCCAAATCAAAAGGCAATTTCTTTACAGTAAGAGATATTCTGAAGGACTACAGCGGAGAAGTGATGCGTTTCTTCCTGCTTTCCGGTCATTACAGAAGTCCTATCAACTTCTCTGACTCTCTGATGGAGCAGGCAAAGGCTGGCCTTGGAAGAATGGAAAACTGCAGGGAAAACCTGAATCATCTGATTGCCGCCGGAGATGAAGGGGATATGACTGACACTGAGAAAGAACAGCTGGCAGGCTATGAGAAATACAGAGACGAATTTATCTCTGCCATGGATGATGATTTGAACACGGCAGACGCAATCAGCGCGGTATTTGAACTGGTTACTGCCGTGAACACTGCTGTAAAAGACGGTGCAACAAAAGAATTTGCGAAGGCATCTCTGGAGACTCTGATGGAGTTTGCAGATGTACTGGGGCTTTTGCAGACTGAAGAGGATAACTCCGTAGATGAAGAGATCCAGAAGCTGGTTGATGAGAGACAGGAGGCCAGAAAAGCGAAAAATTTCGCAAGAGCCGATGAGATCAGAGATCTGCTGAAAGAAAAAGGAATTATTTTGAAGGATACACCACAGGGCGTGCAGATTATCAAGGAATAGGTGTATCGAACAGCATATGGAAAATTTAAATTGGAAAGAACTCAATACAACGGCACTCGCCTTTATGGGCGATGCCGTTTATGAGCTATATGTCAGGAAACATGTGATGGAGCAGGGGCTTTTCCGGGCAGACATGCTGCATAGAGCTGCGGTTCGTTATGTGCGGGCAGAAAGTCAGGCCATGGCTGTCAAGTCTCTTATGAAGGATTTTCTGACGGAGGAAGAGACTGAGCTTGTAAAGCGGGCCAGGAATCATAAGAGCGTCTCTAAGGCCAGAAGTGCCGGTCCGGTGGCATATAAACTGGCAACCGCTTTTGAAGCTCTGCTTGGTGCTCTGTACCTGCAGGGACAGGAAGAAAGGCTGCGGGAGATTTGCGGTCAGGCTGTTGAAAGAATTGAAGTGATGATGCAGCAGAAGAGTAAAGAAAAAAAGACAGGGGAAGAACATCATGAGTAAAGCAGATGTACTATTTGTAAATATGTGTCAGAACATCCTGGACAACGGATTTTCTACTGAAGGCCAGCAGGTTCGGGCGAGATGGGAAGACGGAAGTCCGGCCTATACCATTAAGAATTTCGGTGTGGTCAACCGTTATAATCTGCAAGAAGAGTTTCCGGCTCTGACGCTGCGTCCTACCGCCATTAAATCGGCAGTAGATGAAATGCTGTGGATCTGGCAGAAAAAATCCAACAATATCAGGGATCTGAAGAGCCACATCTGGGATGAATGGGCAGACGAAAACGGTTCTATCGGAAAGGCCTATGGCTATCAGCTTGGAGTAAAGTACAGATTTGCACAAGGTGAGATGGATCAGGTGGACAATGTAATCTGGCAGCTGAAAAATACCCCTTATTCCAGAAGAATCATGACGAATATCTATAATTTCTCTGATCTGATGGAAATGGGACTGGAACCATGCGCCTACAGTATGACTTTTAACGTGACCGGCGATAAGCTGAATGCCATTTTAAACCAGCGTTCTCAGGATATACTGGCGGCAAATAATTGGAATGTGGTGCAGTATTCTGTACTGGTGCATATGCTGGCTCAGGTCTGCGGCCTGAAGGCTGGAGAGCTGGTGCATGTGATAGCAGATGCTCATATCTATGATCGTCATGTGCCGATTATTAAAGAACTGATTGGAAGACCTCAGTATCCTGCTCCGAAGTTCAGACTGAACCCGGAAATTAAGGATTTTTACGATTTTACCACAGAGGATATTATCATAGAAGACTATCAGAAAAACGAACAGATAAAGAATATTCCCATTGCAGTCTGAGAGGAGGAACTATGAAACTGATACTTGCTGCGGACAGAAACTGGGCCATCGGTTATCAGAACGGCCTGCTCTGTCATCTCTCAGGAGATTTGAAATTTTTTAAAGAGAAAACTTACGGTAAAACGGTGATTATGGGAAGACTTACCCAGGAAAGTCTCCCGGGGGCAAAACCATTGCCGGGCAGAAAAAATATTGTGCTGACTACAAGAAAAGACTATGCGCCGGAAGGTTTTTTCATGGCTCACAGTGAAGAGGAGCTGAAGTCTCTTCTTGCGGACTGTGATACAGATGAGGTGTTTGTTATCGGCGGTGGCAGAGTTTATCGTGATTTTCTGCCAAAGTGTGATACCTGCTATATTACTAAAATCGATGGAGAATTTCCTGCCGATACCTGGTTTGTCAATCTTGATGAGAGTGATGAATTTGAGCCGGTCTGGGAAAGCGAATTGATGGAAGAAAAAGGCATAGGCTTCCGTTTTTTTGAATACAGGAGAAAAAGCAATGGCGAAGAATAAACGGAACTGGGAACAGATTAACACCCGCAAGGGCAAACGATATGTGGAACGAGGCGGAAAAAGCAGGAACGGTGAAACCGGTGGTGCTCCGAAACGGAGTGGAATGGATTTTTCCGCAAAAAAGCTGAATTCTGTGGAAAGACATACTGATGAAAGTGAAATGCCGGCAAATGCCATTATTGGAAGAAACCCTGTTATGGAGGCACTGAAAAACGGCAGAGAAATAGAAAAAATTCTGGTGTCCGGCAGTGCAGAAGGTTCCATTGTTAAAATTGTTGCAATGGCAAGGGATAAAGGAATTCCTGTTTATCAGAGCGAGAGAAACGTTCTGGACAGAATTTCGGCCGGCGGAGCTAATCAGGGGGTCATTGCCTTTGCTTCAGCTTACAGGTACAGCAGTCTGGAAGAAATTTATGCCAAAGCCGAGGCTGCAGGAGAACCGCCGCTGGTGGTCATTCTGGATAATCTGGAAGATCCTCACAATCTGGGGGCTATTATGCGTACTGCGGAATGTGCCGGTGCTCATGGCGTTATCATTCCCAAGCGGAGATCATGCGGCCTGACAGAAACTGTAGCCCGTGCTTCTGCGGGAGCCATTGAGTATATGCCATGTGTCAAGGTGGCCAATATCGGACAGGTTATTGACCGACTGAAAGAAGACGGCTTCTGGATTGCCGCTTGTGATATGGACGGAGAACCTTACTACAGACAGGATCTGAGTGGAAAACTGGCTGTAGTCATCGGCAGCGAAGGCGCAGGAATCAGTCAGCTTGTAAAGAAAAAATGTGATTTTGTGGTATCCATGCCCATGAAGGGACAGATTACGTCTCTGAATGCGTCCAATGCGGCAGCAGTTTTGCTTTATGAGGTTAGAAGACAGAGAGATGGGAGATAAAGATCTGAATATACTTACTGATGAGTCCATTGTAAAGATGGCGCAAGAAGGCAGCAATACAGCTTATGAGTTCCTCATTTCCAAGTACAGAGAGCTGGCAAAAAATAAATCCAAGTCATATTATATTGCTGGAGGCGACAATGAGGATGTGATACAAGAAGGCATGATTGGGATCTACAAGGCGATTCGAGACTTTGATGAAGAGCAGAATGCGACGTTTCGAACCTTTGTGGAAGTCTGTATCAACCGCCAGATCATCACGGCTATCAAGAGGGCAAACAGACAGAAACATCAGATTCTTAATGAGTCCCTGTCTCTGAATGTTCCTTCGGCTCTGGATAATGATGACGCACCGGTGCTTGCTGAACTTCTGGCTGCCAACAGTGCAGATACTGATCCGGAAGAAATGATGCTGATGAAAGAAGTGGTGGACTATCTGAAAGCCAATGAACGCAATCTTTTCAGCAATCTGGAAAATGAAATATGGAATCAGATGCTAAAAGGCAGAAATTACAGAGAGATTGCAATGGCCATGGGCTGCTCTGCGAAGACAGTTGATAATGCTATACAGCGAATTAAGAAAAAAATACAGATTTTCCTGGAAGAATGAGCCCGGGTTCAGGATTTTAACTGAGCTGTATAAAGGCAGATCCTGCGGGCAGTTTTACGGAAGAAAAGGAGGATGACGAGATGGTTGGAATAGAGACTAAGAGACTTTTTATCCAAGAAGCAGGTAAAGAGCATATTGAAACGATTATTGCCCTGGAGTCTCACCCGGAAAACAGAGATTATCTGTGGATCGGAACCTATGAGGAGCACGAAGCGGAAATTGCCGATCCCAACCATCTGCTGCTGATCTTCAGGGAGAAGTCTTCAGAGAAAGAAGTACAGAACAATATTATTGGATATGCACTGATTCGTCTGGATTTTAAATCCCATATTTTTGAGCTTCGCCGCATTGCTATCTCAAAAAAAGGCTGCGGATATGGAAGAGAATCTATGAATGCACTGATACGGTATGCCTTTGAAGAGACGGAGACTAATCGGTTCTGGCTGGATGTCTATCCGGACAATGTGATTGGTATTGCCCTTTATGAAAGTCTGGGCATGCACAGAGACGGGGTTCTGCGTCAGAATTATAAAGCCGATCGGGGATACCTGGATCAGATTATTTATTCCATTCTGAAAAGTGAATATGAAAGTGGGAATTTCCCAGTCTGATCATGGCGTAAAATCCATATCGGGAAATATTCCCGATTTTTACAGATTACAAAGAAGGCATACAGGATAAGGACGAACGCTTTTATCAAATGCAGTTTGTCAGATTCATAATTTCTATTCGTTCAGGAACGCAGTCACCAGATGGCGGCAGAACATATACTGCGGATTTGGAAGTTTTTCTTCAAGAGGCCGCATTATGGAGTGGAACTGCTGTTTCGGACTGCATTTATATATAATTGTGCTGTTAAAAGTGAAAAGCCGCTGCCTGGTTATTGTCGTTGCAATTTCCATATTTCTGCAGGAGATGCCGTTTTTTGTCATGTATCTGATTTTCTAACCGGTTATTTCCTGAAACGGCAGTCGGGATAAAAGATTTTCATAGAGCCGGTAACGTATGACAGGTTTTTAAAAGCTGCCGGTTTTTTAGTAAACAGTGCGGTTTCTTGGCTGCCTGTGGCGATTTTTGAGTTTAAGCGGCACTTCTTAAGGGAATCTGACGATTATTTGAAAAAATATCTTGAGAATCATGCCTTCTTCTTGTTGACAAAAGGACAAAAATATAGTAGGATCAGTGTTGTATGACAGGCTGTTGTAGCTCAGTAGGTAGAGCACTTCCTTGGTAAGGAAGAGGTTCGGCAGTTCGAATCTGCTCAACAGCTCCAAATCATTTATTTAAGCAATTTGTTATTAAAGGAGAAACGGAAACATGGCAAAAGCAAAATTTGAGAGAACCAAACCGCATATCAATATCGGTACAATCGGTCACGTAGACCACGGTAAAACAACTCTGACAGCAGCAATCACAACAACACTGTATCAGAGATATCAGCTGGGAGAACAGGTAGCATTCGATCAGATCGACAAGGCACCGGAAGAAAAAGAAAGAGGAATCACAATCTCCACAGCACACGTAGAATATGAAACACCGAACAGACACTACGCACACGTAGACTGCCCGGGCCACGCTGACTATGTAAAGAACATGATTACAGGTGCAGCACAGATGGACGGAGCAATTCTGGTAGTAGCAGCAACAGACGGACCAATGCCGCAGACAA
>CABSEO010000047.1 GCA_902476665.1 uncultured Emergencia sp. | reverse complement strand
AATAAAAATATCCAGCTTTTTCACAATTCAAATTGGTCAGACCTCTTTTATATTAAAACACTGTCCTTTTAAAAAATCAATAGTTTTTTAGAATTACCAGAAAATTGTTATATGCAGTTCAGGTTTAACCATATATAAGGGTACTTCTGCACCCAAATCTAAACGCAAGGCTTCTTCTATAAAAATAAATGAAAAACAGTTGATTTATAATATTACCGGCACTGCTGATTCGATGCGATGGTTGACTTTTTTCATATTCTGAAAATATTGTGAGTCGATATTCCCTGCATAACAAAAATACCGCTTTCAGTTGCAGATTATTAGTATCTGCTCTAAAAGCGGTGTGCAGTTTAATTACGATTCCTGCTGAATTTTATCATCCAGCCCATACCGTTTTTTCACTGCCATTCCCATGGTAAACATCAGCAGGCCGCCAATGACCCCCACAAACCATATCCATTTGTAACCTGCATTTCCCATAGAATCCAGCCAGTTTCCACAGATTGTATAGAGATACAGATCAGAAGAATATCCAATAGCAGATGCGATACCGTACACACTTCCCACATACTTGATAGGAACATTTGCTGTAGTCACCAGAGTATATAAAAAGTTTGACATCATGGCATTGCAGGCCAGCAGCAATACCGCTGCAGCCATAATCCATATTGCATATTCTTTTCCGTGAGGAATATACATCATAACCACAGAGAAAACGATACAACCCACAGAGAATTTGGTAATGAGACTGCTGGCAGACTGTCCCATTTTGTCTCTCAGCATGCCTCCCACAGGAGAGAATACCATTAACGCACCGGTTCTGATAGCTGCTGCAAAAGCTTGTGCAAAAGGTATACTCAGTTCAAAGGCATCTGTCAGATACGGATTCAGGTAGGTAATATTTGATCTGATTAGAAAATATCCTAAAGTGAAGAAGGACAGATACCAGGTAATCGGCAGCTTAGCTGCATGTCCCATCAGCTTAAGATCCTCACGAATTCCCTTTGTCTCCTTTTCATAGGTCATGTCAGGAACAGCAAAATGTACTGCTGCACCGATTAAAATGCTCAATCCTCCGTAAATGAAATAAGCCACCTTAAACCCATTTGGATTGTCCGCCAGTACATAAGTGATCACCGCCAGAACAATATATTGAAGTCCAAGTGATAAAATTGCGTAAGCGATGTCTGACATTGCAAACAGTCTGCCTTGTTCATCATCATTACCAAGCATCTTAATTACTTTTAAGTAGGCACTCCAGTTCAGGGTAATCGCAGTAATGCCAAAAGCAAAGAACAGCAGAACCAGAATAGTGAAAGAGCTGCTTAATGCAACGGCAAAAGCCAGCAGACCTGTCAGAACGCAGGAGGTAATAACCAGTTTTTTGGGATTGAAAATATCCGCAATCCAGCCTCCCAGAAAATAGCTGGGAACTGCAGACGAGGCGTATGCTGTCAGAAGCCAGCCCATCTGTGTATCAGTCACACCATAAGTATTTAAAAACTGATTGTAAAAATCGTACGCCAGATAAGGTATGAGCAATACGATACTTGAAAAGGTTACAATCACTACTAACCCAAGTTTTCTTCTCATATTCATTCCATTTCTCCTCTCATACTCAAATCAGCACATCTCCGTCTTTTATTACGTGTACAGGTGGTTTCGTCATCACATAAATATCTTCATCAGGCTTTCCGTCCACCAGAACCAGATCCGCCTTCTTTCCTGCTTTGACAGTCCCTATCATATCCTCAAGCCCCATAATTTCAGCACTGTTTTTGGTGGCCTGAAGCAGAATATCCAGGTCATTAAAAGTGTAATATTCCTTTCTCGCAATAAATTCATAGCCGGGATGAGCTCTCAAAGCTTCCAGATCGATATCAGACCCGAATCCCAGCTTCAGTCCTGCTTTGTATGCTCTGTTAATATTAGCAATCTCAATCTCAGCGGCCTGCACACTTTTTTCGTAAAGTTCCTTTGAAACATCCGGATTGGACGTATCAAGACAGTAAAGACCTACAGCTCCCGTTGGCACAAGGAAAGTATCTTTATTGTTTTTCAGCATTTCCAGGCCTTCCTCGTCCATAAAAGTTCCATGTTCTACGGTACGCACCCCTGCTCTTATAGCATCTTTTATAGCTCCTGCTCCATGGCAGTGTGCACAGACATAAGTGCCCTTTCGTTTTGCGGCAGCCTCTATTTCTTCCGGCTCAGCAATTTGAACCCCCGGTTCCGCCCCTTCATTCATAAATGCACCGCTGACCATCAGCTTGATAAACTCGTTTCCTTTCTGAAGCTCCTTGCGACAGGCTTTCCTCATTTCTTCCGGTCCGTCAGCCTCCAGATAGAGATCGCTGAAGCTGTTGTTCCCCGTTTCTGTTGGTGTAATAATCAGACCACAAGGAATCAGTCTAGGCCCCTTAATAATTCCCGCCTTAATCGCATCTCTGACCGTCGCTACTGCGTTGTAGGAACTGCCGCAGTCTCTAATCGTGGTAAAGCCCTGTCTCAGATACTCATTTGCAAAATCCACAACACCGAAAATGATCCTGCCTTCCGACATGCACTGCAGCTCATAGTAATTAAAAATAAATCCGTATAAATGTGCATGCATCTCAAGCAGTCCCGGAATCAGGCTTTTTCCCTCAGCCTGAATCTCAGTCAGTTCTTCCTTTGAAGCAAACCCGGCTCCCGGTTCTGTGATTGCTGCAATTTTATCTCCCTGAAGATAAACATCTCCGAACTCGTTGCCGTAATCCTCAGTCAATGCTTTGACCAGTCTGCAGTTTCGTATGACTATCATTATTCCGCCTCCATCTATTTTTCTTAATATTCAGCATAACTCCGGTTATACCAAAATAAAAGTTCCAAGTGGTACTTTTATAAATAGTCCAAATTTGTATTTACTTGTCGTTTTATGGGATATATAATGGTCATACGGGCTTTTTGGTCTATATAGGAGGTACCAAATGAAAGTTATCATCGACAGAAAAATAAAAACACCGATTTATATGCAGATAAAAAACGAAATCCGTCGTCAGATTCTCACAGGCGAATTAGTTCACGGACAGAAGCTGCCTTCGGAACGCACCCTTGCCGCTCAGCTTAACGTACACAGAAATACTGTGATTAAAGCCTATCAGGAGCTGATCAGTGAAGCTCTGGTTGAATCTTCCATCTCGCCCAGAGGGTACTTTGTCACTTACAGCCAGAATATCGACTTTAAACGGATTACAAGATTTTCGGGAAATACATATCCCGGAGCCTTAAGTTTTATGCTGAAAGAAGAATATCTGCAGATGGATAATCTGTTCAGTGATCTTTTTTATGATAAAAATATGTCTAACTCATCGGAAACTATGATTTCTATGGCGGCGGATATCATTTCTCCTAAACTGTATCCCAGAAAACAGCTGAATCAGATTCTTTCTCAGATGAGCAGCAGTAACAGTTTTGACTGGTTCGGGTTCTGCCCCTCTCAGGGACTGCCTCAGCTCATTTCAAGTGTACAGACTCTTCTTGAGCAGCGCCTGATCTATGCCTCATTAAAGGAAATACAAATTGTCTCCGAAACCTATGAAGCACTTCAGTTTTCAGCAAAAATTTTCCTGTCCGCCTATGATACTGTCATTGTTGAAGAGCCTATCTGCCCTGATATGCTTCAAATTTTCCAGTCCATGGGAGTAAACGTAGTCACTGTCCCCATGGATGAAAACGGAATGAAAACAGAATACCTGGAGAACCTGATTACCAAATACAGACCCAAGCTGATCTATACCATTCCAACATTTCACTTCCCCACAAGCAGTGTTATGAGTCTTTCCCGAAGATACGAATTACTGGAACTTTCTTATAAATATGACGTGCCTATCATTGAAGAGGACTGTGACTCTGTACTTTGTTATGACGGAATCTCTATACCTTCGTTAAAATCACTGGACACCATGGGCAACGTAATTTATATCGGTTCCTTCATCGCCACAATATGTCCGGGAATCCGCACTGCATATATGGTCGCCCCTGAGAAGATTACAAAGAGACTCACCATGCTTATGGACAACACACAGATCTTTGTCAATCCGCTCGGACAGTATCTGAGCAGTGAATTTATCAACCGCGGCTATATATATGACAATATTCAGACCCTCTGTGAGTTTGGAAAAACAAACAGAGACTGTCTATGTCAGGCACTGAAAGCGCAGCAGGATATTGCATATGAATTTGAAATTCCCAGAGGAGGAACCACGCTCTGGTGTCGGGTCAGAGAATCATTTAACCCTCAGGCACTTCTGTACAAAGCGCATGAAGAAGGAATTTCCTATATGCCGGGCAATCTGTTCTTTCCTTTCCGAAGCAAAGGTGATGACTATCTAAGACTTTGCTATGGCAACGTTACGCCATCGGAGATCAGAGAAGGTGTCTTGAGACTGTCTAATGCCATCAGAGCTGTGAGATATGAAAAGCAGCTGCCATAAAACTTTTTTATGCTTTCACATCCTTCTTTTTATAACAAAACACCGCCGGACAGATTTTTTCTTCTGTCAGTCAGCGGTGTTTTAATTTTCCGGAATTTATTTCTTTTTATGATATGCCGTCATAGCACTGATAATTATTACTGCGCCGGCAAGTATAGTCAGATAAACTGCCATATCAGAAGAGTCTCCTGTAATAGGACCCGGAACGGTGTATTCCTCATTTTCTTCGTTTTCGGGCAGAGTTTGACTACCGCTGTCGGTATTCACAGTCTGATGACTGCCACTCCCCTGATCAATGATTCCGCCTCCGGCTGCGCCTGCGTCTGCATCACGAATATACCGCAGCACCAGGCCGGTAGTAAACTCGTTGGGTCCTCCCAGAACAAAAGAATCCTTTCGATACTCTTTCCATCTGAATCCATCATAGAGAACTTCATCATCATAACAGCCTTCGTAGCGATAGGTCTTTCCCTGATAAACAGTTTTCTTGTAGTCATTGCCGGAAATCAGGGTTCCTTCCTCTCCCCGAAGTGAATATTCTTCCCAGTCAGCATCATATTTTCCCTCATGGGCTATACCAACCAGCTTCAGCTTGCCGCCGACACGTTCATAATAGCGGTGCTGAATCTGAAAGTCAAACAGATACGGACAGTCACATTCCAGATACAAATCAGCGATAAGGATTCCTGCAAATTCATCACTGCACAGATAGGCGATCACAGAATCAATATTGAGAATCAGCTCCTTCATCTGTACAAAGGTTTCTGCTGTGATTCCTGCTTTGGCCAGTTCCTCCCAATCTTCTGCCGTCAGAGAAGAAGTGTCAAACAGTTCATCCAGAGTAATCTCATAATCCGCAAGAAGCTGCTGGATCAGTTCAGAAAAACTTTCAAACTCCATTCCTTCCTCATGGAAAGTCTGACTCAGAATATCGATAGCCTGCTGAAACATTTCACTGGTAAATACCAGAGCGCTGCCGCTCATTACATAATGCCCCTCGGGAAGACCCTGAATACTGACCTCAAAATCAGTCAGCAGCTCCTCCAGCTCTTCAACAGTTTCACCGAAAGTCATAATATCAATGTTCCCCTGTATTTCTGCAAGCTTTCTCATTACTGAATCTTCTATTCGCTGTGCAGGGGTACCTATCCAGAAATACACATAACCATCTTCGTCTTCCACTTTCTCGACAGGAATTGTAACATCTACCCCAGCTGCTTCTGAAGAAATGCACACAGACAGATTCTCCAGATTCTCCAGCATCCGGCAGTCTTCATTATCAACTGCAACGATTGCCATTGCATTTTCTTCCGTCTTGATGTCATCCAGAACATCCGCATATACACCGGTCTGTGACATCGTGAAGGTCATGATCAGAGCCAGCAGTACTGCCGTCAGACTTCGCCGTCTGCAGCTGTGCTTACGACCGCAGCCAGCTGTACTTTTCTTTTTGTTCTCTCTCATTTATATTTCTCCTATCGCACGGATCAAAGTTTCAGCATCATTGATGCCATTGATCTTTCCTCTTAGTGCTGCACTTCCGCGAATACCCTTCAGATACCATCCGATATGCTTACGCATTTCACGAACAGCACAATATTCGCCCTTCAGTTCTATCATATCAGAAAAATGACGAAGCATGATCTGTTTTTTCTCCGCAAGATCAGGCTTTTTCGGCGCTTCTTCTCCCTTCCAGGCAGCATTCAGTTCGCGAAAAATCCATGGATTGCCTAAGGCTCCCCGTCCTACCATAACAAAATCACAGCCTGTTTCATCCATCATTTTCAAAGCTGACGGTCCATCAGTCACGTCACCATTTCCGATGACAGGAATGGCTACTGCTTCTTTTACAGCCCTTATCTGACTCCAGTCAGCCTTTCCACTGTAATACTGTTCTCTGGTACGTCCATGAACGGCTACTGCAGCCGCCCCTGCCGCTTCAATAGCCTTTGCTGTTTCAACTGCATTTATACAGGTATGGTCAAAACCGATTCTTATCTTCGCAGTGACAGGCTTGGAAGTATTGGCTGTCATGGCGGTGATCAGGTCATAAATCAGATCCACCCGTTTTAAGAGGGCGGAACCTTCCCCGTTCTTCACAATTTTCGGTACAGGACATCCCATATTGATATCCAGAATAGCATTTTCATAAGAATTCAGTTCTTTGGCTGTAAAAGCCAGAATCTCCGGCTCACTGCCGAAGACCTGAAAAGCCACCGGCTTTTCCTTTGGATCTACATAAAGCAGCTCCTTCGTTTTAGCCGCGCCATAATACAGTCCTTTTCCGCTGACCATTTCCGAATAGACTAAAGCCGCTCCCATCTCGCGGCAAAGCCTGCGAGTAGGAGCGTCTGTTATGCCTGCTAAGGGAGCCAGAAAAAAAGGATTCTCCAATTCCAGATTTCCAATTTTCAGGTTTCTATTCATATTATTTATTTCCTTTGCACGGTCTCGGCTGTTTTTTATTCTTCTGATAAATCAATTCCAGACCTTCCAGGGTCAGCATTTTATCCACATAATCGATACAGTCCACACCGCCGTCAATGAGGGTGGACAATCCACCTGTAGCAACCACAGTGACAGGTTTTCCTGACTCTGTAATAGCTTCCAGTTCTCTTTTCATCATTTTAACAATGTAATCCACCATACCCATATGACCATAAACCAGCCCGGACTGCATACTCTGTATGGTATTCTTACAGATAGTCTGTCCCGGCACTTCCAGTTCAACCTTCGGAAGTTTGGAAGTTTTTTCAAAAAGAGCCTCTGAAGAAATCTTCAGCCCCGGTGCAATGGTACCGCCCAGGTATTCAGCTTTCTCTGTCACTGCACAGAAAGTGGTGGCGGTGCCGAAGTCAATAATGATCAGCGGTCCGCCGTACTTATGTACTGCCGCCACAGCATTTACAATACGGTCAGCACCTACCTGCTTCGGATTATCATACTTTACAATCAGTCCGGTCTTTACACCGGATTCCACAGTGATGGCCCGCTTGTTAAAGTACTTCATAGACAAGTGCTGCAGTGTATAGAGCACCGACGGCACAACAGTAGAAATAATTACATCTTTTACATCGGATGTATCCAGTCCCTCATACTGAAAGAGCTGATTCACAATCATGCCATATTCATCGGCACTCTTATTGGTGTCGGTCTTGATTCTCCAGTTGGTAATTAACTCTCCGTCTTTAAATACGCCAAGTACGATGTTACTGTTACCAACATCAAAAGCTAAAAGCATTGTTTTGTCTCCTTAGTTATTCCGTTATTCTGTTTTACTTTACGACTCTGTCAAGCCGCTTCAGAGCCAGGGCCATAGTCAATCCCGGAATGACACGGTTTCCGGTGATTTCTGCGCCCAGCACCTCATTGATCCGCTTCAGTCTGTACTGTACAGTATTAGTGTGAATTCCCATAAACTCGGAAGTTTTCCCACTGTTCATTCCTGCATCCAGTACAAATGTTTCCAGGGTCTCCAGAAGCTGTTTCGCCTTGTTTTCCCCCATTTCCTTTTTAAATGGTTCCAGCAGATCCATATAATTCTTTTTCAGATAGCCGCCCTGTACCTGCAGATTGATGCAGTTAGAAACCAGAGCAAGCTCATATTTGGTAAACACTCTTTTATATGGAAACACACTTTCCACAAAAGTCCAGGTCTCACTGATAAGACGAAAAGCATCTCCTGCACCTTCAATACCGTCAAGACCCGTGGCGTGAAAGATTCGTACCGTTTTGCTGCCCTCTTTCAGTTTGTCAAAGAGCCGCAGACAGCTGGCTTTCTCGGAAATCTCCTCATCTTCCCGCTTCTCATCACTTTTTAAGACCATACCGTAGGTTTCTTCCCCTTCGGTGATACGCAGTACTTCGATTCCTTCATTCTTCTCAAAATCGCTGATCACCGAATTGCCCTGATTGTTTTCAATTCCTTTGGCATAGAATACACTGATAATATTGTCAGCTTTAATACTCATTTCATCTTTCAGCGAATAGGCCAGAGATTTGTTTCCCCGGATCAGCGCCTTGATCAGTTCAGCACGCACATCACGCTCAGGCGTATATTTCCACATACCCATAGCTAACTCGATAATTTCTGCCAGCTTAGTAATCTCTCCGGCAGAATAATTATCTTCATTATCCACGATAAACAGAAAATATTTTTCCTTATTGATGGTGATCGGTCCCCAGTAAGTCAGTACGCCATTCACGTCAATAAAAGTATAGATTCCCGCTTTCTCAACATCCCGCTCCTTACCCATGCGAATAGCATCTGCAATAGTAGTTCTCTGTCTGGTTTCAATAGACAGAATGGGATTGAAGTCCTTTGAAAGCAGCACTACCTGAAAATCATTGCTGACGGCGGCTTCTCTCAGAGCCGCCTGAAAAGTCTTGTGCTTTTCAAAGTTCAGCAGATGATAAATTGTATTGTTAATCAGACTGTTTTTAAAATTATCCCCATAAAGGAGTTTATCCATAATCTGTTCAATGGCGTCAGAATACTCCGCTTTGTTATTTTTCGGGATAACAATCAGCGGAAGCCCTACAGTTTCAGCGGTTTCAATCACTTCACTGTCAGTACTTGTGAGCCCTCTTTCCACATGAAAGATGACAAGTGCGCTGACTCCTTCCTTCGCCAGAGCTTTGACTACCTCGCACTGCAGCTTTTCCTTGCCGTGCATTCCGTAAAATGATGTCAGTACAATCTGCTCTCTCACCCCGTTGTGTTTCACAGCATCTTCCAGAGTCAACGCATCCATCACAGAAACAGACCGGACTCTGTTTCCAATGTTTCTCTTGCCTGCTGCCAGAATACTCGGGCTGAATGCCTCTAAACTTAAACAATCATTTACAGTGATTTTCATATATTACCTCTATTCTTCTTCCTTGCGTTCTTTTGCACTATCAGCTTCTTCCCCTTCTCCGCTTTCAGTGTCCTTCTCGCCTTCGGAATCAGATGATGCTTGC
>CABSEO010000046.1 GCA_902476665.1 uncultured Emergencia sp. | reverse complement strand
GATAACGCATGTTAATCTGTATCAGATCCATGATTCGCAGAATCTTTACACGTTCATCCATGGTATACACAAACAGTTTCAGGTATTCCTCATAAGTTCTTCCGCTGTCTATACCTGTATAAATATAACCGTCCCCACCCCGGTGTGCCAGAATAGAATCCAGGTCTACAGCCCATGTGGCATCTGTTTTCATATCAGCAACTTTATGACCATCCGTCAGCAGCCGATAATCATTGACACTCTCAGCTAATGCCCAGGCTGCAAGAATAGCTTTCTGAGTGGCTGCTGCTGCAGGTCCAGGCGTTAGAAGCTGCGCTGCAGCCATGGCTTCTGCACTTTTTTTCGGATCTTTATTGAGATAAGTAAAATTAACTGCCTCTCTTACTGCGATGATCCTGTTTCTCATTGCGCTTCTGATGGATTCATCACTTTTTTTGCCACAAATCAGGTATTCAATTTCCTGATCAAACCAGGTTTCGCCTAGTTCATGGCTGTCTGCAGCATCCTTAAAAAAAGCAAATATATATTTATTCACCAGATAGCTTTTTCCTGTCCGTATGATTGAATCGGTTGCTGAAGTCCCGCTTTTCAGTAAATCTGTGATTTGTGAAAGGGAATAGCTTTTATCAGAGCCCTCAGAAGGCAGATCTTCAAAAAGATCTCCTCCTCTCTGCACAGCACCTTCGATCGGCACAACAGTATTATCTGGTTTCACAAATTTTTCAGTAATCACCAATTTCCCTGCCGCTGCCAGCTGTTCTTTCATCACATCTACATTAACAAGACAGTAATCATACAGACTGCAGTTTTTCACCTCATAGGAAATATATTTCTTGCTATCAAATGACTGTCCGGCGTAAAATTCCAGTTTGTTCTTCACATCTGAAGAATAGCCGTAAAAACCGAAAACCTGATATCGTTTCTGTAGGTTCAGATCATATTCTGCAAGTACTGACTCACTCCATAAGCCGCAAAGCGACTGAACAGAACTGCCTACTGCCGTCTTTCTGGAAATATCAATGAAAATCGTGATCATAAATACCAGTGTCACGAAAAAGATGCAAACAAAAATCGTAACTGAACCTTTTCTATTACTTCTAATCAAATTCAACCATCTCACCTGCCCGAACTATTTCCGCATAATCCAGTACATACATTCTTCCGGTTATGTTTTTACTCAATATCATGTCTGTCATACCAGCCATCTTTGATGATACTGAATCAGATTCTGTGCATATCCGAAACAGCGCTTTGCTTTCAGAGACTTCTTTCATCAGATTCCCGTGAACCTGGATCTGCGTATCCAGACAGAGATAAAAGTGCATAATCAGCAGAATCATAGAAAGTACAGTCAGAATCAGAGTGGGAAGTACCAATGCTGCTTCAATAAATTCATCACCCTGTCTGCTGTGAATCAGCCTGGCCAGATACCGCATCATCCATTGAGTCCCGCAAAGGTATTGTTGACAAACTCTGTAATCTCCGACTTGAATATCAGCCCCAGGGCTACTGCAAGTGCTATCAGTATTGCAACCTGAACCATTTCCATTCCCTTTTTGTTTTTTAGTACATTTAACATATGTATCCTCCTAACTATATTTCACATCTGAAGAATTGCAGGAGATGCTGTTATCATCACCAGTACCAGAAGCAAAATCGCGAGAGGAAAAGAAAGCTTTGTTTCAGCTGCGCGTCCCTTTTCCTCGGCCAGTTTCTTTCTCTGATTCCAGAGAAGCTCGCTCTCACTTTCCAGTTTATCTTTTAAATTCACACCTTTACGCTGATTGTCAGCAATGATTCCGGAAATTCGCGAAAATTCTCTGACTCCAATCTCTTTGCTATACCTGGTCAGAACAGTGACAAGGCTGCTTCCTGTTTCTTCAGTTTCGCGATAAATTTCCTGCACAACCTGCGCCAGATATCCTTTATTATTCTGTTTTCGATATCCCTCCGAAACACGGGCAAACGCATCGTGAAATATCAGCCCGCTTCCTAGCAGTAACATAATCTGGCTGTTAAACGAGGGAAGCTGTCTTCTCAGCTCGTCTGCTTTTCTCTGCGCAGCTTCCTTTTCTTTCTGTATACTGTACTGATACAAAAAGAAGAGGCACAGCGGGAGCAACAGAAAAACTGCAGGTACTGAAGAGGTATTTAAACTGGACCATCTGAGTTCAGTTCCATCTTCCAGATGAGAAGGCAGCTTTATCATTGTTCCATCCTGATTTTCCACCTGTCTTGCCACATCCTGCAAAACCTTTTTCAGGCTTTCCTCCACTTTTGGTGCCTTCTGCAGATGTACTTCTTGCTTATCTTTCCCAAAAGATAAAACCGTTTCCAATTTTACTGTGACACCGTTCTTTTGAGCGGTTACTTCAATTGGAAAAGAAAGAACAGCTTTTTTCGGATCAATCTGCAGTCCGCGGATTGATCCTTCTTCATCCTTCACATATCTGCTTTCCTGCCGAGCTGTACTGATTCCATGAATAACAGCAATGAGCATTACAGCGGCACAGATAATCACGACAATTCTCCGATGACATCTGTAAAAATCCATATATGGTTTGACCCGCTTTCTGAGTCTCTTCAGTTTCACGCTTTCTTTATACTTCAATGTGGGTTATCCTTTCTATCATTACAAAAGCAAAGACAGCAGAGACAAGAGCCAAACTCATTAAAATACGTCCAGCTAAAGTCTGATACATAATCTGCAGATATTCAGGAGAAACAATTTGCAGAAACAGGATCACCGCAGCAGGCATAAGCACTATGATTCTACCTTCCAGTTTTTTCTGAAAGACCATGGTTCTGATTTCCGCCTCGATATTGATTTTATCACAGATAACACCTGCCGCACTATTGACAGCCTGAATGATATTTCCACCAGTTTCCCTGCAGGCAGAATAAACCTGTACAAAATCAGCCACATCTTCCAGACAACTTCGTTCAGCAAAATCAGAGAGTACTGCTAAGTCAGTTTCACCTGTTTCTTTTACTCTTCTAAGCATGCATCGAATCTCTTCAGCCATGTCACCATCAGGGCCATAAATCTCAGTCAGAGCTTCGCCTGCCTCCTCCATGGCGGCCGTCATCTGTCTACCTGTGGCAAAAGAGGCAGACAGGCTGTAGAGAAAATCCCGGAACTGCAGCAGCAACCCGTCTCGCCTCTGCTGTGCCTTCTTGCGGCAGTAAATGCCCAACAGATTTCTGTAAATAAAAGGAAGAATCAAGCCAGAATACAGTACACCGTAAAAAAGGAAACCTGCAGCTGTAAGTATCAGAAAAAAAACTCCCGCTATCAAAACTTTTTCTTCTGTCTGAGGCTCGTAAATACTATAATTTTTATTCATAGTCTTACCCCTCTCAATCGCAGTTTAGACGAATTTTTAAGCTGGTTTTTTGTGTATTCCAGATTTATAGTCTCTCTCATCAGAAACAGCGGATTCAGAATATATTTTCCATCTGAAAAATCTACAAGCTCCTGAATTTCCAGCACCTTTCTGCTCCCGTCTTCGAGCCTGCCCAGATGAACCATAATATCAATTCCCTCTACAATCTGTGCTCTGATGGCATCTAAAGGAATCTGTGATCCCATCAGATACATTGCTTCCAGTCTTCGCAGCATGCCCGCCACAGAATTCCCGTGTCCAGTGGACATAGAGCCGTCATGCCCAGTATTCATGGCCTGAAGCATATCAGATCCCTCCCTGCCTCTGACCTCTCCGACGATAATTCTATCAGGGCGCATCCGAAGACTGGTTTTTATCAGCATTTCCATGGAAATTTCCCCCTGCCCCATCGTATTGGCATTATGGCATTCCATCTGTACCAGATTATCAATTTGAGAAAGCTGCAGTTCTGCTGAGTCCTCAATGACAATAACTCTCTGATCCTTGGGAATAAAATCTGCAAGTGCATTGAGAAACGTTGTTTTTCCTGATGAAGTCCCACCGCTGATAAAAATGTTATATCCGCATTTCACCAGAGTCTCCAAGTAATCAGCGCACTCTGCGGTCAGGGTTTTTTTAATCACCATTTCATCAATGGTGATTCTTTCTTTTGCGAATTTGCGGATTGTCACAGCAGGACCACCTACTGCCACATTGCGGTAAACAGCATTTACACGGGAACCGTCGTGCAGTCGAGCATCTAGAATCGGATTCATCTCATTAATTTCTCGATGAACTCCCGCTGCGATATTTCTAATAATTTCTTCCAGCTCCTCAGTCGAATCGAACAAATTATTCTCTCTGATTATTCCTTTGCCTGTTTCCACAAAAAGGTTGTTTTTTCCATTAATCATGATTTCGTTTACAGAATCATTATTTATGTAACGCTCTAGTATTCCCAGTTTGCTTCTGGTTTTCGCATAAATTTTCCAGATCAATTCTTCTGCTTCATTGAGAGATAAATCATGATTACTGTTGAGAACAGTATGCTCTATCATCTCCATAACTTCCATACTGTCAGGATTCTCACTTTCACTGAGAATCTGTGTTCTGACTCCATCGATCAGACTTTGCAGGTCACACTTGTTTTGTAGTCTCATAAAGCTGCTCCTCCATGATTTCTCTGGCAATCAGGCTGATCTCATAGCCATAGTTTTTCTCCAGCTGCAGATTCCCTCCACATTGTTTTGAAATACTGTACCTGCTGATTTTTTTTGATGATGTTTCTGAGTGTTGTTCTTCCAATACTTTGTCCTTTTCAGGCATTTCCAGATCATCCTGCAAAAAATTTTCTACACAAATCAGTCTGCCACTTCCAAGAAGATTCATAATTTCCCTTGAAATTTTTTCTCGATATGCTCCTGGCAATTTCCGTTCACCATCACTTATCAATACTGCCAGATCAGAATACTCCAGCAGCTTTTTATTCTCTCGGCTTAGGATGTTTCCAATATCTGCCGCAACAAAATCGTACTTTCCAAGTTTATCCACTTTGTGAAGAAGACGGAGCATCAGTGTAGGATTCATTTCACTGAAATCAGTATTGACTGATCCAACACTGATATAGTCCAGTTCCTCTTCCCTTGTGATAAAAGAAGCAACGGGAAAATCTCTCTCCTGATCCAGATAGTACAGAAGCTTGAGCAGACTTGCCTCACCTCCTTTCTCCAGATACTTTCCAGAATCATCAAGAGGGCACAAATTGAGATACAGAGATCTGACACCATAAATCCGATACAGCATTTTCAGAACTGCCAAAGCAGTTGACGTGGTTCCGCTTCCACCGCTGTCAGCTAAAAACAAAAGCAGCTGGAGTGTCGTTGTTCCTCTGTACTCAACAGTCTTGCCCGTCAATCTGTAATAAATAAAAAGCAGGTCATTGATCAGATTCGTGCTCTCTCTGTAGCGATACACCCGATAAGGTGGCTGATCATAGACTGCTGTCATGTCACCTGTTGCTGTTTCCCAATCTCTGACCATCTGTACTACATTTTCCTGCCTGCTGGTTTCCGAAGAAAGAATCATATCACAGAAAGTGCCTTCTTCAATACTGTTCAGCAGGTAGAACCGCATCATTGACGTTTCTCTGGCCAGCCCCTGCGCTATGGCTTGTGCAAACGTCTTATCTTCCAAACAAATGCCTACTTTTACAACTTCCATATTCTTCCTCCTTTCGTGAGGATAGAATATCATTCTTGTTAAATAATGTCAACCATAATTTGTAAATATCTAACTTTAATTTACAAACTTTTTAATTTCTGTAATGCTTTGCTGAGACCGCCCACCTCATTAATCAGCCCCATCTCTACAGCATCAGGTCCAAACAATACTGTCCCTACGTCATTGGACATATTTCCTGTCTGATTCATTTTTGCTTCAACATCCTCCTTTTTTGCATCAGAATGTTCTACAATAAAATCCACCACTCTTTCCTGTGTTTTTCTCATATACGCAAATGTAGCATCTGCCGTAATAAGCGTGCCGCTGGTTCTGATTGGATGCATTGTCATAGTAGCCGTCTCTGCAACAAAAGAATAGTCTGCCGATACAGCCAGTGGAATTCCGATGCTGTGACCTCCTCCAAGAACCAGACTGACTGTAGGCTTTGAAATGGAAGCAATCAGTTCTGCCAGAGCAAGCCCGGCTTCCACATCCCCTCCTACAGTGTTTAATATCAGCAGGAGACCTTTTATTTCCGGATTTTCTTCCACTGCCACAAGCTGTGGAATCAGATGTTCGTATTTAGTGGTTTTATTATCACTGGGCAACACGGTATGACCTTCAATGCTGCCGATAATATTAATATACTGATAATCACTTTTGAAAGAATTTCCTGCACTCAAAAGTCCCAGTTCTTTAATCAGATCCGGTGATTCATTTTTTTCTTCCAGTCTTTCCTTTTCTTCGTTCATATCTTCAGCCCTCTCTTCGTAAAATTTAATGATATTATCTGCAAAGGAAGTGTAAAATATGCTTTTAAGTGAAATTGGAGACAAAGAAATCATAGATTTGACAAAAGGGAGCAGACATGGCTCATTCTGGGAAGCTGAAATGCTTTTTGATGAAAACACAGGGAAAATAAAATCTCTTCTGGTTCCTAATTTTCAAGGCAGAAGCC
Source organism: uncultured Emergencia sp. (assembly GCA_902476665.1). Lineage (GTDB taxonomy): Bacteria > Bacillota > Clostridia > Peptostreptococcales > Anaerovoracaceae > Senimuribacter. The sequence continues at coordinate 2,893 of CABSEO010000046.1, read as the reverse complement.
GATTCTCTCAAAACCATGAACTGATGCAGCTTCCATGGGAATCTATCATCAAGATCGGAGAAGATATCATTATTTTCCGTTCCTGAATATATAAAAAAAAATTGACAAAATATCTGTACGGGTGTAGAATACGACTGGAAAATAAATAATGAAATCTTCAGGGCAGGGTGAAATTCCCGATCGGCGGTAAAGTCCGCGAGCATTTTATGCAGACCCAGGTGTAATTCCGGGACCGACAGTTATAGTCTGGATGAAAGAAGATAGAATATGCCGATAAAATTCCGCTGCATTACAGGTTTTCATTCCTGTACAGAAGATATCGGCTTTTCAATGATTTTGTCAAATGCTCTGAGAAAAATATTATTTCTCAGAGTTTTTTTTAGCAAAGACGAAAGTTTTTGTAATGCCAATGCCCTGATCCGGATGGATTCAGGGCTCTTTACATTTTTGAAAGAAGGTGGCACAGAAACATGATCTCAGAAAAATATATGAGACAGGCTATAAAGCTTGCAAAGAAAGGCGAAGGTTTCACTGCGCCAAATCCCATGGTCGGAGCAGTAATCGTCAAAGACGGAAGAATTATCGGCCAGGGTTTTCATGAAAGATACGGTGAGCCTCATGCCGAACGGAACGCGCTGGCAGACTGTAAATCTCGTGGTGAAAATCCTGCAGGGGCGGATCTGTATGTAACACTGACACCCTGCTGTCACTACGGCAAAACACCACCCTGCACAGAAGCAGTCATTGAAAACAATATTGCAAACGTCATCATTGGTTCCCGGGATCCAAACCCGAAAGTACTTGATAAAAGTATAAGTATTCTTGAATCAGCAGGAATAAAGGTTATCACTGACTTTATGAAAGAGGAATGTGACAGAATTAATCCTGTCTTCTTTCACTACATTACAAAAAAAACACCCTACGTCATCATGAAATATGCCATGACCATGGATGGAAAAATTGCAACAGCCGAAGGTTATTCAAAATGGATCACCGGTGAAACTGCAAGGGAACGTGTGCACAGTGACAGAAACAGATACTCTGCCATTATGGTGGGAATCGGCACAGTTTTAGCAGACGATCCCATGCTGACCTGCAGAATTCATGGTAGAAAAACAAAAAATCCTGTTCGCATTATCTGCGATACTAACCTTCGCACTCCTCTTTCTGCCAAGGTAGTCACAACTGCAGATTCGGTAAAGACTATTCTGGCAACGGCAGTCTCAGACAAAGCTCGTCATATGCCTTACCTGGCGGCAGGCTGTCAAATTCTCACTGTAAAACAGCGCCCGGACATACTGCTGGATCTGCCGGATCTGATGAAAGAACTGGGCGCACTGGAAATCGACAGTTTGATTCTGGAAGGAGGCGGTACATTGAACTGGTCTGCCCTTTCTGCCGGTGTTGTCAATAAAGTACAGGCATATATTGCGCCGAAAATCTTCGGCGGGTTATCCGCTAAAACCCCTGTAAGCGGAACGGGCGTCACATTCCCAAAAGAGGCTTTTTTTCTGAAAGACCCTCAAATCACAGTTCTTGATGGTGATGTTCTTATCGAAAGCGAGGTGAAATCATGTTCACAGGTATTATAGAAGAAATAGGGAGTCTCAAATCTGTTTCAAAAGGCTCTGCATCTGCAGTACTTCACATCAGCTGCAAAGATATTCTTTCTGATATACATCTGGGAGACAGCATCGCAGTCAACGGCGTATGCCTAACAGTCACCTCCTTTAATAAAAACGGCTTTACAGCTGACGTCATGCACGAAACACTAAACCGCTCCTCACTGGGCTCACTAAAAACAGAAGATAAAGTTAATCTGGAACGGGCAATGCCGGCAGACGGAAGATTTGGAGGACATATTGTCAGCGGTCATATCGACGGTACAGGCATCATCTCCAATATGCGAAAAGACGACAATGCCGTCTGGTATACCATCACCTGCGAAGACAGGCTGCTCAAGTATATTATCGAAAAAGGCTCCATTGCCATCGACGGAATCAGCCTGACTGTTGCTGAAGTCACAGAAGACGGATTCTCCGTTTCTATCATTCCCCATACTCTTTCAGAGACCATTCTTTATAGGAAAAAAAAGGGAGATATCGTTAATCTGGAAAATGACTGCATCGGCAAATATGTAGAACGCCTTCTAACCTTTTTTCCAAAGAGTGCCGGATCTGAAAAAAAACTGATATCCGCAGCCAAAGCCAAGGAAAGCAAAATTACCGAAAGCTTCCTTTTGGAAAACGGTTTTTACTAAATAGAATAGAAAGGAAGGAATAAACATTATGAAAGAATTTACATTCAGCACAGTAGAAGAAGCTCTTCAAGATCTGCGTCAGGGAAAAATCATTCTCTGTACTGACGACCCTGACAGAGAAAATGAGGGAGACTTCATCTGTGCTGCAGAATTTGCTACTACAGAAAATGTCAACTTTATGGCAGTCCATGGAAAAGGCCTTATCTGTATGCCAATGAGTGCAGAAATCTGTAAGAGGCTCCATCTACCGCAAATGGTAGATGAAAATACTGACAACCACTGCACTGCCTTTACTGTGTCCATAGACCATGTAGATACAACAACAGGTATTTCTGCAGAAGAGCGAGGTCTGACAGCCAGAAAATGCGTGGATAGAAACTCAAGGCCGGAGGACTTTCGTCGTCCCGGACACATGTTTCCACTTCTGGCAAAGCCGCAGGGGGTTCTAGAGCGAAACGGCCACACAGAGGCAACCGTTGATCTGATGCGTCTTGCAGGTCTTTCAGAATGCGGTCTCTGCTGTGAAATCATGCGTGAAGATGGTACGATGATGCGCACCCCTGAACTGAAAGAACTGGCAATGAAATATAACATTAAATTCATCAGCATTAAAGCAATTCAGGAATACAGAAA
>CABSEO010000045.1 GCA_902476665.1 uncultured Emergencia sp. | reverse complement strand
TTATATGGAAAAAGTCATCGGCCGAGAGAATCCAACGGTTGGACTTGTCAATAACGGCACAGAAGAAGGAAAAGGTACCACACTGACAAAAGCGGCTTACGAACTTTTATCCAAAAGCCATCTGAACTTTATTGGAAGTATTGAGGCAAGGAGTCTGCAGGACGGGGTTTGTGACATTATTGTTACGGATGGATTTACGGGAAATGCCATTATCAAGCTGACTGAAGGCCTCGGTCTGATGGTACTTCGGGAGATGAAGAGACGGTTTATGAGCAGCACAAAGGCAAAACTGGGAGCTTTACTTCTGAAAGAGCAGCTTTTAGGTATCAAAAAAGAGTTTAATTATGCCGAATATGGAGGTGCACCGCTTCTTGGCGTAAAGGGGGCTATGCTGAAAATGCACGGTTCTTCCGACGCTCTGGCGGTTAAGCAGACGATTATCAAGGCGATTCCTTATGTGAAGGAAAATGTGGTGGAAACCATACAAAATTCAGTATTAGAGATCGAGGAGATATTGATCAGTGAATAACAGTGAATTTGAAAAGAAAATTCAATATACCTTCCGGGACAAGACTTTGCTCAATCAGGCACTGACGCACAGCTCTTTCTGCAGAGAGCATGGTTCTGAGCCAAAGGTGAACAATGAAAGACTGGAATTTCTCGGAGATGCTTTCTTTGATGCCATTATCAGCGTTGAACTGTACAATCGTCTTGATAAAGTAGACGAAGGCAGACTGACCAAAACCAGAGCACTCATTGTCTGTGAAAAATCTCTGGCAGCAGTAGCCGCAAAACTGGAGATCGGCAGATATCTGAATATGGGAAAGGGTGAAGAGCATTCCGGCGGCAGACACAGAGAATCTATTCTTGCTGATGCGGCAGAAGCTGTAGTAGGTGCCATTTATCTTGACGGCGGTTATGACGAGGCTTATCGTTTCGTCTCAAGAGAATTTCGTCAGACTGTGGAGGACGCGCTGGCAGGAAGGCTTTTTACCGACTACAAAACGCAGGTACAGGAGATACTGCAGAAACGAGGACGCAAAACCATCATTTCCTATCATCTTGACAGAGAAGAGGGACCGGATCATGATAAGACATTTTACGTTCATCTGGTCTGCAACGGCAAGACACTTGGAAGCGGAAGCGGAAAGAGCAAAAAAGAGGCAGAGCAGGAGGCAGCCAGAGCCACCTTTGAAATATTGTCAAAAAGGCAGTCTTCGTCGGCTGTCTAGTCTAGCTAGGAGGATATAGAACTGAATGTACTTTAAAAGATTGGAGATGCATGGATTTAAATCCTTTGCAGAACCGGTTGTCATTGAATTTCACGAAGGAATTACCTGTATTGTCGGGCCCAACGGAAGCGGAAAAAGTAATATCAGTGATGCCATCAGATGGGTTCTGGGAGAACAGAGTCCCAAGGCGCTGCGGGGCGGCAAGATGGAAGAAGTCATCTTTGCAGGCACTGCCAGCAGAAAATCCCGTGGAATGGCTGAGGTTACTTTGGTGATTGACAATTCTACCGGAATTCTGAACATCGATTATAACGAGGTGGCCATTACCAGAAGAATGTATCGATCTGGAGAAAGCGAGTATCTGATTAATAATAACCAGTGCAGACTTCGTGACATCAGAGAACTGATTATGGATACAGGAATCGGGGTAGATGGTTATTCTCTCATCGGTCAGGGGAAAATTTCCGACATCGTCAGCAGCAAGACTGAAAGCCGAAGAGAAATTTTTGAGGAAGCTGCAGGCGTTGTCATGTATAAAAGCAAGAAAGCCGAAGCAGAGAGAAAACTGGAATCTACCAGCAACAATCTGGAGCGTGTGGATGATATTGTAGCCGAAATTGAAGGAAGAATCGACAGCCTGAGAGAAGACAGCGAAAAGGCAAAAGAATATCTGGCACTGAAAGAACGATACCGGGAGCTGGAAATCAATATTACGCTGAAAAATATTGATGATATTCTCAAAAAAGATCAGATTTTTCACAATGACATTACAGATTTAACTGGCCGGATTTCCGAACTCGATCAGAAAAAACAGGATATCGACAGAGATGCTGAGGAAAATCGCCGGCGAAGCGAGGCACTGGACAGGATTTCGGAGGAGTCTAGAGACAGACTGCTAAAGGTTGTTGAGGAGATCAATGCCCTGACAAGTCAGAGTCGTCTGAATCAGGAAAGACTTTCAGGCATTGAAAAGGATACTAATCGTCTTTCTGACGAGATCAGTCAGCTTCGGGAAAGACTGGAAAGTGAAAAGGCTAACCAGTCGGAGCTTGAAAAATCCAGAGCAGAAATCAGCAAAAAGCATGCAGAAGCATCGGAAGTGCTGCAGGAGAAAATTACTTATCACAGCAGTCTTACCAGAGAGGCATCTGAACTGTCTGAGAACATAGATAACGGAAGGGAAGAACTGTTTCGCCTTCATAATCTGGCAGCAGGCAAAAAAAGTGAGGCCAGAAGCTATGAGAGCATTCAGGAGACTTTGCAAAAACGCCGGAACCAGATTAAAGAGGAAACTCAGGATGCAGTTCTGCGGAGAGAAGAAACCGGCCATCAGCTTTTGCAGGCAGAGTCAGAGCTGAAGGAAAAAATCAGCAGTCTGCAGTCGCTCAAAGATAAGATTCGGGATCTTTCCATTGAAAAGCAAAGCCTGCAGGAAAACCGAAAGTCAATGCAGCTGCGCACAGAGGAGCTGAAAATCTCCGGAAGCCGCAAGACATCCAGAAAAAAGACCATTGAGGAAATGGAGCACAATTATGAAGGTTATCATTATGCGGTAAAGTTCATTATGCGTGCAGGACTTTCCGGAATTGACGGTGTGGTTGCGGAACTGATGGATGTGCCTGCCGGTTATGAAACAGCGGTAGAGACTGCGCTGGGCGGACAGCTTCAGAATATTATCTGCGGCAGCGATTCAGATGCAAAGCGGGCAATTTCCTTGCTCAAGGAGAATAAGGCCGGTCGTTTGACCTTCCTGCCAGCTTCTTCCATCAAAGGCGGACATGTCAGGCTTGACAGTCGTATTGAAGCTGATCCTGGCTACAGAGGCCTTGCGGCAGACTGTATTCAGTGCAGTAGTGAGCATAGACATATCTTTGATTATCTTCTGGGAAGAGTTGTACTTACTGAAAATATGGATGCGGCAATCCGTCTTTCTAAGATTGGCGGAAGCGGACTGCGGTTTGTCACTCTGGATGGAGAAATTATCAATGCCGGAGGTGCCATTACCGGCGGCAAGTATAAAAATAAAACTGCAAATCTGCTGGAACGCAGAAGTGAGATTGCGGCACTGGATAAAGAAATAGAAGATTTGTCATCGGAACTGAGAAAGACGATAAAAGATACAGAACAGATTACCGAAAGACTTGCTTCCATTGATGGAGAACTTTCTGAACTGACGGTGAAACAGAGAGAGGCAGAACTGGCTCAGGTATCTGCAGACAGCAGGATTATAGCTCTGAGAAAGGCTCTGGAGGAACTCTCTGACAGTGGAGAGAAATTCGAGCAAGAGCTGCTGTCCATTGATCGCGATACAAAGGATGCAAGAGAAACTGTTTCGATTCTACAGAAAGAAGCCGATGAGGCAGAAGAAGCAGCAGAGCAGATCCAGAAACAGATTGAAGACGCAATGAAGGCTTATGAAGAAAAAAGAGCCGTTATAGATGAGGCCAGCGAGGAAATCACGAAAACACGGATTGCTGCTACAGAATGGGAAAGCAAAAAATCCAATCTGGAGACACTTCTTTCAAGAATTATGAAAAGTGCTGAAGATTACGCATTTCAGATAGAGACTAAGGAACGCGAACAGACTCGTCTGTCAGAAGAAAAGAGTCAGATTCTCTTTGGCGCAGACGGCTCGGAAGAGATGACAGAAAAATTTCTGAAAGAAAAAGAAGAGACGGAAGCTCGTATTTCTGAAGCGTCAAAAGAGAAGGCTGCTGTGGGAGAACTGCTGTCTTCTGTCATGAAGGAACAGCAGTCATATACTGAGCAGTTGAATCATCTGCAGGATCAGAAGTATCAGCTGGAAATCAAACTTGCAAAAAATGAGACACAGCTTGACACCTTGAAGGAGCGCCTGTGGGAAGACTTTGAGATTTCTTATGCACAGGCTCAGGATTTGAGAAAGCCTGATTTTGTCATGAGTACCTCGGTCAAAGAAAGCAGAGAAGTCAGAAACCGAATCAGAGAGCTGGGCGAAGTGAATGTGGGAGCTATCAAAGAATACGAGACTGTCAGCAAACGGTATGAATTCCTGACTGCCCAGAGAAAAGATATTGTAACAGCAGTCAATGAGCTGAAGGGTATTATTAGTGAAATGGACAGTACCATCAAGACCAGGTTTAAAGAGAATTTTGATCAGGTCGTGGAGAATTTTGAACGGATTTTCAAGGAACTTTTCGGCGGCGGTCATGCAGAGCTTCGCATGGAAGACGAGAATAATCCGTTAGAATCGGGTATCGAGATTGTGGCACAGCCGCCAGGGAAGAAGCTGCAGAATATCAATCTGATGAGCGGTGGAGAAAAAACCATGACTGCTATCGCTCTGATGTTTGCGGTGCTGAAGACCAAACCGACGCCGTTCTGTATACTGGATGAGGTGGAAGCAGCTCTGGATGATGCTAACATTGAACGGTTTGCAAGATACCTGAGACGATTTGACGGTATTCAGTTTGCACTGGTGACACACCAGAAAGCCACGATGGAGCATGCAGATGTGCTTTACGGTGTAACCATGCCGGAGCAGGGAGTCTCTAAGGTACTGAGTCTGCGGCTGGGAGACAAGTTTGAACTGTAACAGATAGAGAGAAAGGGAAAACAGTTTATGGCGTTATTAAAAGAGAAAAAAGGTTTTTTTGGGAGGCTTTCTGAACGCATCGGTGATGTGATCATGGGCCGTCCCGAAATAGATGAAGATTTGATGGACGAGCTGGAGGAAGTCCTGATTACCTCGGACATCGGTATGGATACTACTATGAAGATTATGGAACATCTGCGTCAGCACATCAAGGAACAATATATCACAAATCCTGAAGATGTTAAGGAGGCTCTGGCAAAAGTCATTGCAGAGCTGATGGACAAGGGAGACAGAAACAGACTCTGCAGTGATACGCCGCTGGTGATTCTGATGATCGGTATCAATGGCGGAGGAAAGACAACCTCCATTGCAAAAATCGGACATAAGCTGAGAGCAGAAGGCAAAACAGTGCTTCTGGCCGCTGCGGACACTTTCCGTGCGGCAGCAGGAGAACAGCTTGAGATATGGGGGCAGAGAATCGGTGTCAATACAGTGCGCCATCAGGAGGGGGCTGATCCTTCAGCGGTGATTTATGATGCGATCCAGTCTGCCAAGGCTAAGAAGATTGACGTTTTAATCTGTGACACGGCAGGCAGACTGCAGACAAAGAAGAATCTTATGAATGAGCTGGAAAAGATGAACAAGATTATTTCCAGAGAATATCCGGAAGCGGCAAGAGAAACTCTGCTGGTGCTGGATGCCACCACAGGGAAAAATGCAGTCTCACAGGCGAAAGAGTTTAACGAGGCTGCTGAGATAACAGGAGTGGTGCTGACCAAACTGGACGGTACAGCCAGAGGCGGTATTGCCATTACTGTGACAGATGAGTTTGATCTGCCGATCAAGTATATCGGTGTAGGCGAGAAAATGGATGATTTAAAAGAATTCGATCCGTTGGAATTTGCAGGAGGAATTTTCAGTGAGTAAGCCAATTGTAGCCGTAGTGGGAAGACCTAATGTTGGAAAATCTACATTCTTTAACAGGATTGTGGGCAGAAGAGTTTCCATCGTAGAGGATACTCCCGGTGTAACAAGAGACAGAATTTATGCAGAAGCAGAGTGGAACGGCGTTCATTTTGCACTGATTGATACAGGCGGTATAGAGCCTGACAGCGAAGATGTGATTCTCTCGCAGATGAGAGAGCAGGCCCAGATAGCTATGGATATGGCTGACGTAATTCTTTTTATGGTAGACGGAAAAGAAGGGTTGACTCATGCAGACAGCGAAGTGGCCGTGATGCTTCGAAGAACAGGAAAAAAAGTTATTCTTATCGTCAATAAAATTGATAATCCGGGAAATCTTCCGGTAAACTTCTACGATTTCTATGAACTGGGCATTGGTGAGCCTGTGGCGGTTTCCGCTGCCAATATGCTGAATTTCGGTGATGTGCTGGATGAAATTGTGGCAAGCTTTCCTGACGATGCAGACGTGGAAGAGGAAGACGATATTAAAGTGGCCGTCATCGGTAAGCCGAACGTGGGAAAATCTTCTCTGATTAACTGTCTTATTGGAGAAAAACGGGTAATCGTATCACCTATTGCAGGTACTACCAGAGATTCTATCGACACGCCTTTTGAATGGGGCGGTGATAAATATACTCTGATAGATACAGCCGGAATCAGAAGAAAGAGCAAAGTTAATGAGGATATTGAACGATACAGTGTAATTCGAGCGGTGGCCGCCATCGAGCGATGTGATGTCTGTCTTCTGATGATCGATGCGCAGGAAGGCGTTACCGAACAGGATAAGAAGATTGCCGGCGTTGCCCATGAAGCGGGCAAAGGGATTGTGGTCGTGGTAAACAAGTGGGATCTGATACAGAAAGAAACCAATACCATGCGAGATTTCAAGAGGGTCATCGAAGCAGAACTTACTTTTATGTCCTATGCTCCGTCTGTATTTATTTCCGTAAAAGACAGACAGCGAGTCTTTGATGTAATCAAAATGGCAAAATACGTGGCGGAAAAGCGGGGCCTGCGGGTGCCTACCGGTCAGCTGAACAGCCTGATTACAGATGCGACCATGATGAAACAGCCACCTTCAGATAAAGGAAGACGGCTGAAAATCTATTATGTGACGCAGGTGGGTGTGAAACCTCCTCTCTTTTCTTTCCAGATCAATAAGCGGGAGCTGATGCATTTTTCCTATGCGAGATATCTGGAAAACAAGATTCGCGAAGGATTCGGCTTTGAGGGCACTTCTATCAAATTTGTATTCAGAGAAAAAGGAGAGAAAGAACAGTAATGGAAGCCGTGAAAATGGTTTTGGCGGTTGTAATCGCATATTTCCTTGGAAATATTTCCCCGTCCACACTCCTGGCAAAGGCTGCGGGACTGGATATTAAAAAAGAGGGAAGCGGCAACGCGGGCACAACCAATGCACTGCGTGTGCTCGGCAAGAAAGCCGCACTGATCACACTGGTTGTGGATATTGGAAAGGGATTTGTAGCCGTGGAGCTGGGCTATCTGCTCTCTACACCACAGGCAGCCATGTTTTGTGCGCTTGCTGCTTTTGTCGGCCATGTCTGGCCTGTAGTATTTAAATTCAAAGGCGGAAAAGGTGTAGCGACAGCCTTTGGTGTACTTCTTGGGATCAACTGGCAGCTGGCGCTTGCTGCTCTTGCTGTGGTAGCAGTTGTAGTGATACTGTCCCGTATGGTATCCCTGGGCTCCATTACCGGTGCGGCAGCCTTTCCGGTACTGGCTTACTTTATGGAACCGGATTTTCTGTATGTAGGTACCTTCATGGCAGTTCTTCTGATTTACAACCACAGAGGAAATATTAAGCGACTGATAAAAGGTGAAGAGAATAAACTGAGCTTTGGAAAAAAGAGTGATAAGTAAAGCGGTATGAAACATGCAGTTGGAAAAGGCCGCTGAGAGAAAGGTGAACAGAAATGAAAAAAATTGGCGTTATCGGTGCAGGAAGCTGGGGTACGGCTCTTGCGATTACCTTGAGCAATAAAGGACATCAGGTAAAGATGTTTGATGTGAATGCAGAACACATGAAAGAAATGAAAGAACATCGTGAAAATGTGAGATATCTGCCGGGAATTCCTTTTGGTGAGAATCTGCATCTGGCAGATTCTACAGCGGAAGCCCTTGCCGGTGCAGATGTGGCGCTTTTTTCCGCTCCCGCCCAGCATTTCCGCAGTGCTTTTGAAAAAGCCATTCCATTTATCGAAGATAATATGGTTGTGGTTAATGTGGCAAAAGGCATTGAACAGGGAACACTGATGAGAATGTCTGAAATTGCATATATTTTGAAACCGGATGTGAAATATGTGGTTCTTTCCGGCCCGTCACATGCGGAAGAAGTGGGAAGAGCCCTGCCTACCACCGTGGCAGTGGCTTCTAAGGATTTGAAACTGGCAGAGTATATTCAGGACATTTTCATGACCGATCGGTTTCGGGTTTACACCAATGACGACGTCTGCGGTGTGGAACTGGGCGGTTCATTGAAAAATATCATTGCACTGGGCGCCGGAATTTCTGACGGCATCGGTTTCGGAGACAATGCAAAGGCAGCTCTGATGACCCGCGGCATTACAGAAATGTGTCGTCTGGGAGAAAAGCTGGGAGCTGATGTGGCAACTTTTGCCGGTCTGACAGGCGTAGGTGATCTCATCGTTACCTGCACCAGTATGCATTCCAGAAATCGCCGTTGCGGGATCATGATCGGAGAAGGAATGAAACCCAGCGAAGCAGTGAAAAAAGTCGGCATGGTGGTGGAAGGCATGTTTACCGCAGAAGCAGCTTATCAGCTGGCCAAGAGAGTTGGCGTGGAAATGCCAATCACAGAATGTATTTATGACTGCATCAATGAAAAAATTACTGCCCAGGAAGCTGTTGAACTGCTGATGGGTAGAGACAGAAAGAATGAGAAACATATCGGATAGGATGGGAAGGTGACCGAAGGCTTAACCGGAAAAGAACGGGCACTGTCGTGTTCACCTGTTTCTGTTCTGTTATAATAATTAGGAAACATATCGGAGGTATTTATGAGAGAAAGCATTCTGGTGCTGGATTTCGGCGGACAGTACAATCAGCTGATCGCCAGGAGAGTCAGAGAGTGTGGTGTATACTGTGAAGTGCATCCTTACACTATGACCGTTGAAGAAATGAAAGAAATGAATCCAAAGGGGATCATTCTGACAGGAGGTCCAAACAGTGTATACGATCCTGCATCACCCCATGGAAGTCCTGAAATCTTTGAACTTGGTATTCCTGTGCTGGGTATCTGCTACGGCTCGCAGCTTATGGCATGGACCCTTGGCGGAAAGGTTGCGACAGCCCCTGTCAGTGAATATGGAAAAACAGAAGTAACAGTAGACAGTAAAAAGGGACTGCTGAAAAAGGTTTCGGACACTACTGTGACCTGGATGAGTCATACTGATTATATTGAAACAGTTCCGGAAGGTTTTCAGATTACTGCTCATACACCGGTCTGCCCTGTGGCAGCCATGGAAAATGCTGAAAAGAAGCTTTACGGTCTGCAGTTCCACCCGGAGGTTACCCATTCAGAACAGGGGATGGAAATGCTGTCAGAGTTTGTCTACGGGCCTTGTGGCTGTAAAGGTGACTGGAAGATGGACAGCTTTGTGGATGAGAGCATAAGGAAAATCCGTCAGAAAGTTGGAAACGGAAAAGTGCTGTGTGCTCTCAGCGGCGGAGTGGA